>JABSPR010000081.1 GCA_013214975.1 Flavobacteriales bacterium | reverse complement strand
TCATTTTTTCTTCTGATTCCTCCTGGTACTTTGATGACTCCTTTTTCTAAATCAACATCATTTAATTCCAAGTTCATAATATCTTGTTTGTCCAGTCCTTGATAAATCATTAATCCTAAAATCAGTTTGTTGGAGTACTTAAAATAGCCGTGCTTGGTGGTGTTTTGGTAGTTGTTGTAAATGGTGTTTAGTTCCTCTTGGGTGAGTAGTAATATTTGTTCTTGGTAGGTCCCTCTTAGTCTCACATTTAAAGCGATGTTTTTGATGCCTAAAAAGGTGTAGTAATGTTCTATGGCTCTAAGTGTTGTATTGATACTCGTCTTTGATTTTTCTTGGTTCTGCAGATGTCCGATGTAGTTCAATAAGTCTTTGTAATCAATAGTTTCTAAGGTTAGTTTTTGAAGCTGTAACCATCCTAAAAACAAGCCTATTCGCATTAAAAAATCTTTGATACACTTTTCGCTGTAATAACGTTCTGTAAGCCAAACTCCAAAGCCTTTCATTTGTATTCAGTTGAAAAAAAATTAGTGTTTGTTGTACATCAGTTCTTCATTAATTCTCACATAAACCTGAGTACTATCTAGGCGTTTATGACCCAAAAAACTACCGATGTATTCTAGTTCCATGCCCTGCTGCAATAAATGGGTAGCTATGCTATGGCGCAAGCTATGCAGGCTAGCGTTTTTAGTGATTCCAGCTTTTTCTTGCAGCTTTTTTAATCTAGTATTTAAGTAATGCCCATTCACTTTGGGTTGCTGTTTGCCGACTAATAAATACTTGCTATTGGGATTGATAATACTACGTGCATAATTCATATAATCTTTAATGGCTGCAAGGACTCCTTGCGATATTGGAACGTATCTACTACTGTAGTTTTTGCTCGGTTTTACATACAGTAAGCCTTTGTTGAAGTCTACTTCTTGGGGTACTAAATTGATCCCTTCTTTACTTCTTAAACCACAACCGTAGTAAATACTCAACAATGCTTTATCGAATAATCCTTGTGGGGTATTTCCTTCAATTGAAGAAAAAAGCAACTTCATTTCTGATTGAGTAAAAATGGTTCTTTCAGTAGTGATTTCTCTTTCTACTAGGATTTTACCGACTGTTAATTTTTCCTTGGTGGTTAACTCTAAAAATTCACTGTACCGGTTAATTATATTGATATGAGCTGATATGTAACTCCTACTTACTTTACTTTGATGCAGGTGTTTGTTGAACTGTTCTATTCTTTGTTGATTGGGCGGTGAGCCACCACAGGCAATTTCTAAGTAGTTAAAGAAGTTTTCTAATAACCTTGTGTAGCTTTTTATGGTGGTTTCTGCATATCCTAATCTTATTAGCCAGTTCTCAAAATCCTTTATTCGTTCCATATTTAAATAATTGCGTGGCCAGGCGATCGGCTTTTTAGGGGGTGCCTTGCATTTTGAGATTTTAGTGGGATACCTCCCTAATTAATTGATTTACTTAACCTTCAGTAGCCCATCACCCCTACTGGGCTACTCTGGGTTACTGGGATACCCTGGTGAGACTTTGTTGATGATTCCTCTTTTCTTATTTCTTCTAATGCTTCATCTAATACCGTTTGTATGTTGTCTTTTAAAGATTGGTATTCCTCTGAGTTAATCAATTCGTATTCATATCCTCTGGCTCTGTTGCCTCCAATAACCTTTAAATAACCGTAGCGAGTAAGTTCTAACAAATGCCTGTTTAAGGTGGTTGGTGCAAAACGATATTGCTCTCTAATTTCCTTACTATAAAAGCTCTATTTCGCATTCTTAGTCACATAGTTTTTAAGCAACTCTAAAAAATCTCTACACGCTTTGGTTAGCTCATCACTTTTAGCCAGTAGCACATCTTTGAGTAATTTATTCGCTTGTTCAATATCTTCAAGTGTGGTCTCAATACATCTTTCTCCTGTTTGCTTGTCGGTGCTTACCGACCTTTGGTATTGATGATAAAAAGTAACTGTTTCAATAAAACTTAGATAATGCGTATTGGTTCTTAATGGCTTAAAAACAGTATCTGGTATATTGAGTTTTGTAGCATAAGGGTTTCTAACTTTTACTGGCTCTAACATTAATTGAACATCTTGTAAAAAGGTTTTGATTTCTGCTTCTTTGGCTTTATTAATTGTGCCTGCTGATAGGTTTTGTTGGTACTCCATGATTTGATTTTTATGGGCTTTCCTATTATCTAAATAGATCAGTAAACTACGGTTGGCATTATCTTCATAAATACGTTCCTTGGTAGTTGTTCCGGCTAAACAGATAGGACCTTCTACGTGAAGGGTTACCGTTTTCAGATTGCCTTTGGCATCTTTGATCGGGATGGTTTTACTGATTCGTTTCTTACTCATTAACTCTCTGATTGCATACATTATCTTTTCATCTTGTGCCCCGTCTAGGTCTTCTATTAATACCAATTTGTGTTTCAGCTCTGTACGCTCGAAGTAGTACAAGGCATTTTCTGAAAGTGCTGTTATTTCTAATTTATGTTCCTCTGGGATTAACTCGCTTATCTTTTCTTGCAGGTAGGTTTTACCTGTTCCGCTTGCTCCTAAACTGATAACATGCAAAGGTTGTTCTCGTAATCTGGATGTAAATATCAGGTACATTAATAGACGATTATTTTCCTCACCAACCATGCCAGATCTACCGATAAGGTTGTTTGTTTTTAGTAGTAGATCTTTCGATTTTAAAAAATCTCTCACTTGTTGTTTTCGCCTCTCGGATAGCTCCTTTTCTTTCGGCTTGTTTGGCTTTTGGGATTCTACCGATTTTAATCTGTACTGCTCTAACTCATTTATCAGATGCGACATGGTTACACGTATTTCTAAAGTACCTAGATCTAATCGCTCACCTACTTTTCTTATAAATTTCTCTACCTGATCGTCGTTGTAAAGATCTAAGTTACTTTGGCGAATGTTGTAGATAGGACTTGGGCTGTCTGTCCTTGTAATTCGTAAAGTAACTTTTAGTTTATCTAAGCTAAACAGATTA
>JABSPR010000080.1 GCA_013214975.1 Flavobacteriales bacterium | reverse complement strand
TTCCGCCTTTGAAATTAACACGCCATTACCAATAAACATCATTGGAGTTTTAGCTTTATTAATAAGCTTAGCTGCTTTCTCAATATCCTTATCAATTCCATTTCGAAAAGGATTGTAGCTCTTTAAATCTTTATACTCTTGTGGAGCAAATCTGAATTTTTGAAACTGCGCATTCTTTGTTACATCAATCAGAACAGGACCTGGTTTTCCTGAATTAGCAATATAAAATGCCTTTGCAATTACCTGAGGTATTTCTTCCGCATTTGTAATTTGAAAATTCCATTTTGTAACAGGCATCGTAACACCAATTACATCAGTTTCTTGGAAAGCATCCATTCCTAACAAATGAGAACCTACTTGACCTGTAATGCAAACCATTGGAATTGAATCCAACATAGCATCAGCAATACCTGTTACCAAGTTTGTAGCTCCAGGACCAGAAGTAGCGAAGCATACACCAGGACGACCAGTCATTTTAGCATAACCTTCAGCAGCATGTGTTGCACCTTGTTCGTGTCGAACAAGTATGTGTCTCAATTTATCCTTATAAGTATACAAAGCATCATATATAGGCATGATTGCCCCACCAGGATATCCAAAAATGGTATCAACATCTTCATGAATTAATGCTTCAAGAATCGCTTCCGATCCCAGCATCTCCTTCTTTCTTGGCTGCTGTACTTTCTTCTTTACTACTTTCTTCTCCATGACTTATCTATCTAGTCTGATTACTCATCAGTAACACACCCTTCTGATGCCGACGACACCAATTTGGCATATTTATATAAAATCCCTTTTGTGAATTTCGGACCAGGTTGAACCCAGTTTTTTCTTCTCTCCGCAATTATATCATCTGATACTTCTAATTGAAGTTGGTTGTCCTGTGCATCAATAATGATTTTGTCACCATCTTCTATTAGAGCCAACAACCCACCTTCCTGTGCTTCTGGAGTAATATGTCCAACAACAAAACCATGCGTACCACCAGAGAATCTACCATCTGTAATAAGAGCAACATCGTTTCCTAAACCTTTACCCATAATCATAGAAGTAGGCTTAAGCATTTCACGCATTCCTGGTCCACCTTTAGGTCCTTCGTAGCGAATAACGATAACATTCCCTGCCTGGATTTCTCCGGCGCCAATTGCTTTATTAACCAATTCCTCAGAATTATAAACTTTAGCAGTTCCCTCAAATCGCAACCCTTCTTTTCCGGTAATCTTGGCTACAGAACCTTGTTCCGCTAAATTGCCATATAATATTTGTAAATGTCCCGAATTCTTAATTGGCTCAGAAATTGGCCGAATTACATCTTGCCCTTCTGTCAAACCTGGTAATTCAGCTAAATTATCAGCAATAGTTTTACCAGTTACCGTCATGCAATCTCCATGAATTCTACCTTCCGCCAATAACATTTTCAATACTGCAGGTACACCACCAATTGCATGTAAGTCTTCCATCAAGTATTTACCACTTGGCTTAAGGTCAGCAATAAAAGGAGTCTTGTCGCTTATTCGTTGAAAATCGTCGATCGTAATTTTAACATCTACCGATTTCGCCATTGCGATCAAATGCATTACAGCATTTGTAGAACCTCCAAGAATCATCACTAGAGTGATTGCATTCTCAAAAGCTTTCTTGGTCATAATGTCTTTAGGAAGAATATTTAGCTTCAACAAGTTTATCATTGCAGCACCTGTATCAACACACTCCTTTGCCTTCTCATCGCTAACCGCAGGATTAGAAGAACTATAAGGCAAGCTCATGCCTAATGCCTCAATTGCTGAAGACATAGTATTAGCAGTATACATGCCACCACATGCTCCAGCTCCTGGGCAAGCATTTTTAATGATTCCTTTAAAATCCTCTGGTGTTAAATCTCCAGCCATTTTTTCTCCTAGAGCCTCAAACGAAGAAACGATATCTAACTTTCTGTCTTTATACTTTCCAGAACGGATAGTACCACCGTATGTCATGATACCAGGTCTATTCAATCTACCTAAAGCAATAATAGCACCTGGCATATTCTTATCGCAACCCGCAACAGCAATTATACCATCGTACCACATCGCTCCTGCAACTGTTTCTATAGAATCAGCTATAATATCTCTTGATGGTAGAGAATAAGACATCCCTGCCGTACCCATAGAAATACCATCGCTTACACCAATATTATTAAAGATCAAACCAACCATTCCAGCATCTTGAACACCTTTCTTAATGTCTTTCGAAAGATCATTTAAATGCATATTACAAGTGTTACCTTCGTAACCAGAACTTGCAATTCCTACCTGTGCTTTGTTAAAATCTTCATCTGTAAGACCAACTCCATGAAGCATTGCTTGCGCTGCTGGTTGTGTCTCATCTTGCGTTAAAGTCGCGCTATACTTGTTTATTCTATCACTCATTCTAATATATTACTTGGGTAAGCTTGCTTTTTGATGGGACAAAAATAACGGTGAGAGGTTTGATCCAAAAACCAAAATTAAAACCTTTCACGATGCCCAAACAAAACATCCTGAATAATAATCAACTTTTAACTACTAAAAATTAAAATAATATTATTTATAATTACGACGCCTAAGCCCTTTTTAATCGTTTTTGTGCTTTCCTTTGGATAATTTCCGCAACGGGAATTTTTTCAATTTTACTCTCTAGCCATGAGATGATATCAAAATAAATAAATGCCCTCTTTTCATAAGGACTATTAATTAATTCGAGCAACCTCGTTCGAAGGTTTCGAAATTCAATAATCAACTCTTTATCTCCGATATCCCCTTTCAGGTTTTTCAGGAAACCAAGAATATTTTGTTGATACATGTGTAAATCATCTTTCTTAAATAAGAATCGATAAACAGACTTGATGTAATAATCTAACAATTCAGTATTGCCCAGTTCGAAATGACTAATCAAATTCAGAATCCTCGAGAAGCAATGAATATCCTCTCTTAAATCTACATTTTTCATATTAATGATTTTATTCAACCAAATGATTGCCTCTGGATATTTTGCGGCGCCGAAATACAAACACGCGATTTTGTAATAGAACACTAAAGTGTGATGCTGATCCAGCGTATCAATAAATTTATCTAATCCAATCTCAATTGTGGCAATCAACGAAATCCCTTCATGAAACTCTCCTAACAAGAAATACCGATTAATCTCATGAACATAGTAATACTTAAAGAGTATCAATTCAATATTTTGCGTTAAAGGCAGACTCTTATCTTTCGAAATTGAATTTAACCGATTCTGAATAAGTACAAACTCATTGTATTTAGCTAGTTTGAATTGCGCAACAAGTAAACTATTTAGTGCCTTCACATACATCTCCAATCGATTACCTATCATTTCCGGAGAATTATCAAATAAGGCTAATATTTTTCTTGCATGATCATGCCCTGACTTAAAATCCTGAATAAAAAAGTAATACCCTACAAATGCATTATTCAAGTATATCTTTTCATCAAAGGATAGATTCTCTTCTTCATACTCAGGGATCATTTTATTGAAATACTCTCGCACATCATTAAAATCATCTTCATCTCTTATAAAACCAATCTTCTGATAATAGAAATTCAGCTTGGTTGATAGGAAGGAAAAAGAATTAATGTTATTAATCTTTCTATTTACCTCTAACAATTCATTGATTACTAGATCAATTCTATCCTCATAGTCATCCTCAACTAATTGAGTAGATATTCTCTGCTCCCATTTTAGCACATCCATCATTAAAGACAGATTCTCGTTATGTTCAGCCAAATTCTTAGCCTTTAGAATCATCTTGTCCGCTTGAACATACAAGCATTTATTATACAATATCTGCGTTTTATCAATTAAATCCCGGATTTCAACATCGATTATTTTGGGAGCGCTCAGATAACGTATACTATTGAGTATCTGCGTATACAAGTGAGCCTTTAGATTAGATAACTGCTCCGGTTTAATAGAAGTATCCTGCTTTAATATTCGGTCTTCGTCAAATTCCTTTTGCTTTTCAATCAACTTGAAAAGTTTAATAAATTTCATATCCTCACTCCCACTTAAACGCGATACATGTAGTTTAAAATGACGTTTTTCACTCTTGGTTAAACTTTTAATCAAGTAAAACAAAGCATCCGATTTTCGCTTAGACATCGTAATAATTCAAATGGACAAAACTCTATATCCATAGCTAAATTAGCATTTATGCCTAATCAAAACCAATTTAGGCATCGTAATGTTTAATTTTTTTGATTTTATGCTGGCCTTTATAAAATTTACTTTTGATAGGAAAGAAATTATAAAAAGGCATGTCCAAGAAAGTCGACATATTTGATACAACCCTTAGAGACGGAGAACAAGTCCCTGGTAATCAACTGAACACAGAAGAAAAAGTGATCGTTGCTAAAGCGCTCGAGAACTTAGGTGTTGATATTATCGAAGCCGGCTTTCCTATTTCTAGCCCTGGTGATTTCAATTCGGTAGTTGAGATTTCAAAGATAGTAAAGGATGTAACAGTCTGTGCCCTTTCCAGAGCAATTAAAAAAGATATAGATATAGCCGGAGAAGCGTTGACATATGCAAAAAGAGGACGGATTCACACAGGTATTGGAACGTCTAATCTTCACCTAACTACTAAACTTAAAATTTCTCAAGAGGAAGCTATCCGAAGAGGTGTTGAGGCTGTTAAGCATGCAAAGACTTTTGTTGAGGATGTAGAATTTTATGCGGAAGATGCTGGAAGAACAGATAATGTATTTCTTGCAAAAATCTGTGAAGCTGTAATTGCGGCAGGTGCAACTGTAGTTAATATTCCTGA
>JABSPR010000079.1 GCA_013214975.1 Flavobacteriales bacterium | reverse complement strand
GCAATATATAGTCTTAACCTTTTCATCAATGCGGGTTCTTTTCAAAAATCCATGTTTGAGAAACTCAAGAAAGCAGGTTATATCTCTGCGGGTATTTGTTTGTTGGTTGGTCTAGGCGGAAGTCTGTTTTTTGACTTTTCGGGAGTATCTGATGCCCAATTAGCGCAACAAGGATGGCCGATTGAATCCCTCGAAAATGACAGAGAATCATTACTTAAAATAAGTGCATTCAAATCCCTAATCCTTATCGGGTTATCATTTGGAATTATTTACTTTTTCTTCAAACAAAAGATATCTAAACCGATGCTAATAGGAGGATTACTTCTCCTTTTCATATTCGACTTTGGAGTTGAAGGAAAAAAGTATTTAAACGCGGATAACTTTGTTAAAAAACGTGATGTAAACAAGGCACAGAAACCAACTACGGTCGACTTGGAAATATGGAGAGATAAAGATCCTAATTACCGTGTCTTCAACGTTACAGCCAATCCTTTTACAGATGCTATTACCTCTGCGAAACACAAATCTATTGGAGGGTATCATGGTGCTAAGCTTTTGAGGTACCAAGAGTTAATCGAAAGACATCTAAGCAAGAACAACATAAACGTTATCAATATGTTAAATGGCAGATACATGATTACGCCTAATGGGAAAACAGGAATCGTTGCCGCGAGTAGAAACCCAGGCGCACTAGGGAATGCTTGGTTTATTGATAATATCAATTGGGTCAAAAATGCCGATGAAGAAATTAACGCTTTAACCGATTTCAATCCAGCCTCCACGGTAATTATCGACCAACAATACAAAGAGTACATAGCTTTTGATGTTACTAAAAACAACACGATACTTTCAGATATCTCCTTGACAGACTATAAAGCAAACAAGCTCACTTACAGAGCAAATGTAGTTGGCGGTGAAGCCTTGGCTGTATTCTCTGAGATCTATTACGAAGGAGGTGACAACGATTGGAAAGTATTCATTGACGGAGTAGAAACGTCGCACATACGAGCAAACTACGTGCTTAGAGCATTGGCTATTCCAGCTGGTGAGCACGAAATTGTATTTGAATTTATTCCTTCGTCATACTTCTTAGGAGAAAAAATATCCTTTGCATCATCTATAATTCTAGCTCTACTATTATTAGGATCTATAGGTTGGGAAATCAAATTAAGGAATCAACCTCAAAAAGAATCTTAATGCAAACCACACTTTCGATTTATGGTTGAGCAGAAAATCATTTGGTTCGTATGGTTTCAGGGAAAAGATGCCATGCCAAGCTTGGTAAAAACATGTTATGACTCTTGGGTAAAGCATAACAGTGATTACCAATTCATCTTCCTCGATGAAAACAATTTCACCGATCACGTTACAATTGACTCACGTATAATTGATAACAAAAACCTAACGAGAGCGCACTTATCGGATGTAATCCGAATTAACTTACTCAATCAAAATGGAGGAGTTTGGGTAGACTCGACTTGCCTTTGCATGACCGCTTTAGAGTCATGGTTACCCAATTACCTTAACTCTGGTTTTTTTGCTTTTAGCAAACCCGGAAAAGACAGAATGCTATCGAACTGGTTTCTTGCATCAAATAAAGGAAATGAACTTCTCTCGACTATGACAGAGAAATTAAATTCTTATTGGCTTGTCAATCCAGATATTGGATTGGCGAATAATTCTCCTTTCCGAATGTTATGGTCGAATATATTTTCAAGAAAGGCGCTTTCCATGAATCCTTCCTTGTGGACGACCAACTTATTTACAGGCTTATTCAAAGTTTACCCCTACTACATCTTCCACTACCTATTCGAACAATGTTACAAGACAGATAAAGGGTTTAAAACTATTTGGGATGAAGCGAATAAAATATCGGCAGACATTCCGCATAAAATATTGAATTACGGTTTTAACACTAAAGTTGATAATGAGCTGAAAGAGTTTATCAACAGCAACATATCGCCTGTATTTAAACTATCTAACAAGCAACCGATAGAAACTAACCAATCTGATTCGGCAATCCAATACTTACTCAACCAATCAGCTAATCACGAATAGCCTTTTCAAACTGCGCGCACATGGCTTGCGTAAGCACTTTCCTATCGTACTGCTCAATTCCCCTAGAGTCTACTTTAAGCGCCCCGATTTTAAATTTCTCGTAAAGGGACTTAAGCTCAATCAACATTCCTGCTTCATCCTTAAACCCTACCGTAACTCCATGATTTGTTTTTTTGATGATTCGCGCACTGTCACCTTCAACGCTCCCAACAGTTAATATGGGTCGATTCGATTTTAAATACTCAAATATTTTTCCAGGCACCACACCCGAAATATTAGGTGTATCATTTAGTGCCAATAACAGAATAGCAGAATTTTGCTGCCTAAGAACTACTTCGTCGTGATTAAACCTATCTACCAACCTTGCCTTATCAATCAATTTAAAGCGCTCTAAATCCCCCAGAACGGTAAAATCTATAGCACCAACAAGTTCTATTTCAAGATCACTTGCAAACTCTCTATCACTTTCACATAACTCGCTAAGTACTTTCCAAAAAGCGGATGGGTTTCGATCGCGATTCATAGAACCCGTGTGTAATATTGAGAATTTTTTTATTTCAACGTCAACTTTATCATTAAAATCCTCGCTATCAAAACCATTTGTTATCACCTCCACATCCCGATTACCAATCTCCGACAAATCTTTTCCCCAGTTCCAACTAACCGTGGTTACCAAATCTGCCTCCACAAGTACTTCTTTTTCTAAACGACGATGTTTTGCATCTGCCCAAGAACTCAATTGCAATTCTCTGTAAAAATCAATGTTGGTCCATGGGTCACGAAAATCAGCTAACCACTTCACCCCTGTTGCTTTTTTCACCTTTTGAGCAATTAGATGCACAGTGTGTGGAGGACCAGTAGATACAATCAGATCAATATTGTTTT
>JABSPR010000078.1 GCA_013214975.1 Flavobacteriales bacterium | reverse complement strand
GGTTTTGGGTTTAGAACAAAAATGGGTCCTGCAGCTAAGTTTTCTGCCCTGGCCGATGAATATAGTAATGAAGGCCTTCGTTTACTGAATAGTGTGGATATTGTTCTTACTAACGATAAGTCGAAATGGTCAAGATGTTTTGTTCTTGAAACCTCTGATGATGCAGCAGAAATAGCAAATTATCCAAATGATGATGCAGTTTTATCTGAAGGTGGAGCATATAAATTAATGCCAAGAAATGCTCCGTCGGTTGATAAGAACGGTAATCCAGATGGTACAGGAAATGGCAAGGGTTGGTTTCCTGGCTATGCAATAAATCTTGAAACGGGTGAAAGGCTGAATATTATGTTTGGTGAATCATCTTGGTTGAGAGGTGAAAATGGCGCTGACATGATCTGGAATCCGTCTGAAACTGACTATACTGAGGTTACATATGATTTTGGTGGGAAGCACTACATATACGTTGTTAAGAGTAGAGGTGTGTTTGATGGGACAGGGAAGCAAAAGAAAGAGTACATGGCTAGATATGATTCGTGTAACTATATAGGTCAACTATATGATAATTTTAAAGGTCCGCAAAGAAGAGCATTTTTCAGGAATCTAATGTGGACGGGAATACCAATGGTTTTTGATTCTACGAAATTGCTGGCAAATGATGCAATTATAAAAATAAGAGTAGAGAAACCATTTGAAGGTAATTACACGAAGCTCGAAGCAGATTTAGAGGTAGAATCTGTAAGGAATAATAATCTACCGATGTATTCTTTCAATACAAGAGGGTTACATGCAACTAGAGGTAGTGATACTGCTGCGGCATCTGCTATGGATCTTATTAGAGCTGTCCCTAATCCTTATTATGGCTTTTCTTCTTATGAAGGTAGTGGAGCAGAGACGAAGATTAAAATTACAAACCTACCTAACAGATGTAAGCTATCAATTTATACACTTGACGGAGTTCTTGTTCGGGTATTGGAGAAAGATGACGATCAGCAAACTTATTTAGAATGGAATCTGAAGAACCTTGCAAATATTCCAATTTCATCAGGATTGTATATAATGCATATTGATGGTTATGAGAATGGAGAGAAAGTATTGAAGTGGTTTGGGGCAATGAGACCATTTGATTTCAGTGGATTATAATAGATAATATGAGAAAAGGGTATACCATTATATTTTGTTTCCTATTCGCGGCAATTGGATTGCAAGCGGGTAACAAGGATAGAGCTGGGCAAGCTGGTGGGTATGAATTGTTAATCAATCCATGGGCTGCTTCTTCTGCTTTAGGTGGATCTAATACGGCCTCAGCAAGAGGAGTGGAAGCTACATCGTTAAACATGGCTGGAGCAGCATTTACTAAAGGTACTGAAGTCATGTATACAAATACGAGATGGATGGTTGGCTCTGATATTACTATAAATGCTTTAGGTTTTACTCAACATGTTGGTGAATCAGGTGTTTTAGGTATAACTCTGGTTTCTTTAGGTTTTGGAGATATTATGAAAACGGATGAGAATAATCCTGATGGAGGATTAGGAACTTATGCTGTGAATTTTAATAATTTGGGTTTCTCTTACTCTAAAATATTCTCTAATAGTATTTATGGAGGAGTTGGAGTTAAAATAATTTCAGAATCATTATCTGATTTGGCAGCAAAAGGTGTTGCATTAGATGCAGGTATTCAATATGTAACAGGTAAACTCGGTCAGTTTAAATTTGGAATTGCCTTAAGAAATGTTGGGCCGAGAATTCAGTTTCAAGGAAATGGACTGGCAATAATATTACCGTCGGGTCACAATACAGGTACACAAGCATTGAATGTGCCGTCGGTTGAAAACGAGTTGCCGTCTCTACTTAATATAGGTGCGAGCTACGTATTTTATTTTAATCCTAATGATACTACTTCGTT
>JABSPR010000077.1 GCA_013214975.1 Flavobacteriales bacterium | reverse complement strand
CAATAATTACAGAACCTGGCTTCATTGCTGCAACATGATAATCCATCCATAACTTAGGAGCGGCTCTTCCTGGAATCTGCGCGGTAGTAATAACAATATCGCACTCTTTGGCTTGCTCTGTGAACAACTCCATCTCGGCTGCAATAAACTCAGGGCTCATTACTTTAGAATAACCGGAGGCGGTAGCACCATCTTCTTCAATTTCTACTTGCAAAAACTCAGCACCCATAGATTCAATTTGCTCCGCTACTTCCGCTCTAGTATCAAAAGCTCTAACAATTGCTCCTAGAGAATTCGCAGCGCCAATTGCAGCTAAACCTGCTACACCAGCACCAATAACTAATATTTTTGCTGGATCTACTTTACCCGCTGCAGTTATTTGACCATTAAGAAATCTACCAAAATGATTGGCTCCTTCAATAACTGATCGATAACCCGCGATGTTTGCCATAGAAGATAAAACATCCATTTTTTGCGCTCTAGAGATTCTAGGAATAGAATCCATTGCAATAGCGTTTACTTTTTTATCCGCAAGTTTCTGAAGTAAGTCAGAGTTTTGAGCAGGCCATAAATAACTCAACATAACTAAGCCTTCTTTCATCATATCTACTTCTTCAAAACTTGGTTCTTTTACTTTAAGAACGATATCTGAATTACCATAAATATCAGCAGCCGATGGAACAATGTTCGCCCCTGCTTCTTCAAACTGTGCGTCGGAATAATTTGCCCTTACACCGGCGTCTTTTTGAATATAGACTTCAAAGCCTTGCTTGATTAATCGCTTGACCGTCTTTGGAGTAGCCGCTACCTTTAGTTCTTTAAGGGAGATCTCCGCTGGAATACCAACTTTCATACTCATTAATTTTTAGTTATGTACTTGTTTAGGCACTAGAAATGCAAAGACGAATGTATAAATAAATTACTTGATTTCAGAACTACGCTGACTGCTTTATTACTGAATCTCATGACGTTGTTAACAAAGCAACAGATACAGATACTGCATAACTATTCTTTAGAATACGGATATACTAGATGCAATGAACTCACAAAAACACAGCGCCATAAAACACTGTAATAACGCAGGATACATCAATATCCATGACTATTTTAATCCTTTAAAAACAACGTTAAAAGAAACGGCGAGGCAATGATAAGAGTCCTTATTTAAAACTGAAGTACAGCACGTCTAAGCCTTAATAGCCACTACCCTATCGTGTTAAAATCTTATTAACAATTGTTCATCATTATTAAATAGAATATTCTAGTATCTCATATTATTGAAATACCTTCCCATTCTATGAATTTTACCGTTTATAAATCTTCTGCCGGTTCCGGTAAAACCTATACGCTGGTTAAAGAATACATTAAACTTGCATTATCAGGCAAGGATGAAGATTCTTATAGAGGAATACTCGCAATTACCTTTACGAATAAGGCTGCTAAAGAAATGCGAGAGCGAATTATTCAAGCCCTCGACCAACTTTCGTCAGATACTCCCCCCGGCGGAACTTCAAAAATCCTTCTAGGTGATTTAACGGAAGAGATGAATTTACAGGAAGATGCCATCAAACTTAGGTGCGGATTAATCCATCAATCAATCCTACACAACTATTCTTATTTTGCAATAAGCACTATCGACAAGTTCGTTCACAAAATTGTTAAAACGTTTGCGAGAGATTTACAGATCTCTTCTGAGTTTGAGGTAGAACTGGAATATGAGGTGATGCTTAAAAAAGCAATTGATCAACTCATTTCTCAAGTTGGCCGAGATCAACAATTAACCAAACTTCTTGTAAACTTTACAATTAAAAAGACGGAGGAAGAAAAAGGATGGAACATTGAAAATGATTTATATAAGTTCTTTGAGAACTTAATGAACGAAGAGGGCCACGAAAACTTTAGTTCTATGAAATCCATAAACATGAAAGACTTCATGGATATTCGAGACACTCTATTTTCAAGGATAAAAGCCTTTGAAGAACCTTTGCGGAAAATTGGCGAAGAGGCCATTGACTTAATTGATAACGAAGGTATCGAGGCCGCTTCTTTTTTTAAAGGTGCAAACGGCTTAAATAAATACTTCAACTATTTAAAGATCCTCAAAAAGGATAGCCTCTACCCTACCAATAGTGTCCATGGAGGAATGGAGGAAGACAAATGGACTTCAGCAAAAGCGGATGAAGATCAAAAAGTAAGAATCGAAAGCATCAAACCCGAGCTATCAAGGTTATATGGAGAAGCGATAGAATTACTTGAGAAGTATCCCGAATACATATTCCTCAATCTTTTAAGCCGAAATATCTATTCGCTTGCAGTATTAAACGAGACAGAAAAACTTCTTGAAAATTTAAAAAAAGAGAACGACTTCATCTTCATATCTGATTTTAATAAGAAGATTAATCACATTGTACAAAACGAACCCGCGCCTTTCATTTATGAACGAATGGGCGAGAAATACAGAAACTTCTTAATCGATGAATTCCAAGATACGTCGATCATGCAATGGCAGAACCTCCTACCATTAGTAGAAAATTCCTTATCGAACGGTAATTTCAATATGATTGTTGGAGATGGCAAGCAATCTATTTACCGTTTTAGAGGTGGTGATGTAGAGCAATTTGTTCGCCTACCAGAGATGTATCCCGCGCCAACAAGTCAAATTCAAAAAATCAGAGAGCAGGCATTAAAATCGAATAACAAAGAAGAAGTACTCGCCAATAACTATCGGTCAAAAAAAGAAGTAATAGACTTTAATAACTGGTTTTTCCGACAACTATCAGGCTCATTAGACGAAGCAAACGCGAAGATTTACAACAAGTTAGAACAAAGCTACCCTAAAGAAAATAAAGACGGAATGGTTCAATTGGAAGTCTTAGACGAGACTTCAAAAGAAGAACACAAGTCAAATACAGAAGACCGGATAACAACTTTAATTAGTGAAGCTTTAGAAGACGGCTATCAATGGAAAGACATTGCAATATTGTGTCGCAAAAATGGAGATGGTTCAGAAATTGCAAAACATTTGTTATCGCTTAAAATCGACGTCATCTCATCCGAAAGCCTTCTACTAAGCAATTCTAAAGAAGTCGCATTCCTCTCAAACATGCTCTCTCTCTTAGTTTATCCACAATATGATATTGCTCAAGTTAAAACTCTCCAATACCTAAAAGGCGAAAATATTATTGACGATGAAGTACACCTACTAATCGACCGTTTTAAAAGAAACAGATCAAAGAACAGTTTTTTTGAGTATCTAAAATTCATAGGATTCGAAACAGATATCAATCGAATTATTGCTATGCCTTTGTATGACACTGTAGAAGAATTGATTCGAATATTTGATATCAATAAATACATTGACCCCTATCTAACTTGCTTCTTAGATACGGTGCATGCGTATGCAACCTCTTACAACAATGTTATTCCTGAATTCATCGAATGGTGGAACGGAAAAAAACATAAAACTTCAATAGTAATTCCTGAAGGCTTAAATGCAGTAAGGATCCTTACTATTCATAAATCTAAAGGCCTAGAATACCCTGTTGTAATATTCCCATATGCGAATTGGTCTATTAAAAAAACACGTGATCAACTTTGGGTTGATGTAAAAGAATTCGAATTAGATAAATTATCCGTGGCACTTGTTCCTGCTACAAAAGACCTCTCGCTCACAAAATTCAATGACCAATTTACCGAGGAAGAGGAAAAGAGTAAATTGGATACGATCAATGTATTATATGTAGCTCTTACAAGGGCAAGAGACAGGCTATATATTCTTACATCCGAACATGCCAAAAAGAATGTCTCCAAGCTGTTTCTTCCTTTTATTCAGAATAGTGAGTATTGGACTGAAGGGGATCAATCTTTTATTCAAGGTGAAAGAACTGTGATTGAAGCATCGAAAGATGAAACAATACCGGCTTCCGAACTCGAAAAGTTAATTTCAAAAAGCTGGCACGGCAGAATAGCTGTTAGATTACATGCAAACGAAATGTGGGACGTTGAGAATCCTGTTGAGAATGAAGATTACGGAAACCTAATCCACAAAGCCTTATCATTTATTCATACAAAAGAAGACATCCTTCCTGCAGTGGATCAAATGCTTCAAGAAGGTTTTATTGAAACGAGTGAAATTGAAGTTCTCCGATTCAAACTAGAACAATTAATTACAAACCCAGAAATATCCCCTTACTTTTCAAAAACGAGCGTGGTTAAAAATGAACAAGAAATTTTGCTTCCCGACGGCAAGTCATTTCGTCCTGATAGAGTTGTGATAGATAACAACATAGCCACCGTGGTTGATTATAAAACAGGTAAAGAATCTGAAGAGCACTTAGAACAAGTGCAACAATATGCTCGCTTACTCACAGGCATGGGGTACTCGACAGTTAAGTGTGTTCTTATATATACAGAAACAGAAAAAGCCGTGATTGCTTAATTAATATACCAATGGAACGTTTTTTAGAAAAGCTTGCAAAACATTTATTCGAGAAGTATCCCGATCAATTGGATGAATTATGTATCGTATTACCCAATAGAAGATCAAGTCTCTTTTTAAAACAATACCTCGCTAAGCAAATCGACAACTCAATTTGGTCACCTCAAATTTATTCTGTCGAAGACTTTATAACAGATCTATCCGAATTGAAAATTATTGACCCCATCGCTCTTCAATTTGATTTTTACGAAGTCTACAAAAAGAGTGGTCTTCCAGATATTCAGTCGTTCGATGATTTTAGCAAATGGTCAATTAGCCTTCTTGGTGACTTCGACGAAATCGATCAATACTTAGTAAACACCTCTACTCTGTTTTCAAACCTTGCGGATATTAAAGAAATTGAAAGCTGGAGTTTATCAGAAGACCAACTCACAGAGATGCAACAGAAATACATTGGTTTCTGGAATTCCATAGGCACATTATATACCGCTCTTAATAAAGACTTAGAAAAAAGAAACTTCTGTTATAAAGGCAAAGCTTACCGAAATGTAGCTAAAAACATTCTTCCTCTTATGGAAAAGAAAGCATGGAAAAAGATTGTGTTTGCTGGCTTTAACGCGCTATCCATTGCAGAAGAAAAAATAATCGAAGTTCTTTTAAAAGAAGAAAAAGCCGAAATATTGTGGGATACTGACTCCTATTACCTCGACAACAAAAAACAAGAAGCTGGATCATTTTTGCGAAAGCACCGAAGACAATTCGGAGTCAACAACTTTAATTGGCAAGAGAATCTTCTTTCAACGGATAGTAAAAACATTGAAGTAATAGGTGTTGCAAGGAGTATTGGTCAGGCTAAATATGCGGGGCAGATTCTTTCTACTATATCTCCCGACTTAGTAACGGACACTGCGATTGTGTTAGCCGACGAACAATTGCTACTTCCCGTTCTTCAATCTTTACCAGACGAGGTTAGTGATATTAATATCACGATGGGTTACCCCATGATTAACACACCAATCTATGGTTTGATTGAAGCTATATTTAATCTGCACGTTAACACAAAACAACAAGATGATCAACCGGTAAAATTCTACTACAAAGACGTTCTCTCTGTAATTAATCATCCTTATTTCGCATCTTATTTATTAACTGGCCAGAACAAACTCGCGGAGGAAATAAACAAGAGCAATAAAGCCTTTATCACAATAGACTTGAAGTCAGAGGTATTCTCTGGATTTAGTCCAAATCAACTAAAAATAATAGTAGCGATCTTGGTACCTTGGGATGATTCCCCAACAAAGGCGATAACTGGTTTATTAATCCTAATTGATCAACTAAAAAAAGGATTTATCGGACAAAATGAAGGTAATAAGAACCTCAACCTAGAATACCTGTTTGCCTTTGCAAAAGCTTTTAAACGAGTTAAAACACTAATTGGAACATACGATTCTATTGGTTCGGTTAAATCTCTAAGTATTATTTTCAGGCAATTGGTAAAACAACAAACCCTTCCCTTTTACGGTGAACCACTAAAAGGACTGCAAATAATGGGAATGTTGGAAACACGGACCTTGGATTTCGAAAACGTTATTCTGTTATCGGCAAATGAAGATGTATTGCCCAAAAGCAAGAGCCAAAGCTCTGTTATCCCATTCGACTTAAGAAAGAGCTTTGGTCTGCCTACATTTAGTGAGAAAGATGCAATTTTTGCTTACCACTACTATCGTTTAATACAACGCGCCAAGAATGTTTACATTCTGTATAACACAGAGTCGGATTTTATGGGAAGCGGTGAACCTAGTCGTTTCATCAAGCAAATGGTTCATGAATTACCTAAAGTAAATCCAAATATTAATATTAAAGAAACTCTATTAAACATACCTCCAAAGCCTTACAAATCAACGGAAATCACGGTTAAGAAAACAGATGCGATAAATTTAGATCTTGATCGTATACTTGAAAAAGGGCTTTCTGCATCTTCTCTTAACACGTATCTCAGTTGCCCATTAAACTTTTACTACAAATACATCGTGGGATTAAAAGAGCCCGAAGCTGTGGAAGAAACAATTGAAGCGAAAAGCATGGGGACATTTGTGCACGATGCATTAAATGAGCTCTACAAACCCCTTATTGGAAAAGTAATCACCGAGACTGCATTGCAAGACATTAAGCAAAAAGCAAACAACACGCTAGAAAAGTATTTCTTGGAAGAGTTTACCAAACAAGAACTATTCTTTGGAAAAAACTTCTTGGTTCTAAAAGTTGCCATTAGATTCTTACACAATTTTATCGATTTAGAGATCAACACACTAAAGAAAAAAAGCAACAACCAAACTCGAATTATATCCCTGGAAGATGAATTCAAAACATCCATTCCTACTTCCATTGATGGTGTATCTAAAACAATAAACCTAAAAGGAAGAATAGACCGAATAGATGATTTTAACGGTACAACTCGCGTAATTGACTTTAAGACCGGCAACACATCTCGCACCGAATTAAGAGCCAAAACAATGAATGATGTATTTACCAATTCATCCAAAGCCAAATGCGTTCAGCTCCTCTTTTATGCTCTATTGTACAAAGCTAGCGAGGCTAATCATCGTGAATTATCCGGACAGATAGTATCTCTTGGCAAGATTAGTAGCGGCCATATGGATGTTCAAATCGCAAAAGAGAAAATCATATCTGATGATCTTCTAGAAGAATTCACCACCAGTATTAAAAGCGTTGTGGCAGAGATGTATAACAAAGACATTAGCTTTCAACATGCCCCAGAATCAAAGTACTGCCAGTTTTGTGGTCTTTAATTTTTATCTTTCAACCATGAAAACAACTCAAGTATTACTAGGTCTTCTTATTGGATTGCAAATTCATGCGATCGCACAAGACATGGAGGCAACAGAATCTACAGCGTTACTAAATGTTATTGTTACGAGTGATGATGGTGTATCACATGCAAACCAGAATATTACTTTCTCCGGATTAAAAACTGAAAAGGATTACAGTGGCACAACAGATCCAAAAGGCTTATTTAGTATCCTGATCCCTGAAGGAGATAACTACCAAGTAAGATACGAGTATTTTGGAACAGAGCTTGACTACACAACAATAGGAATACCGGATACCGCTGGTATTATCACATTTGATTTCAACATTATTCTAGAATCTCCAAAAGTTATTACACTTGATAATGTATTTTTTGATATTGGAAAGAGCACACTCCAGTCTACTTCTTTTGAGGCTTTAGATAACCTAGTTACGGCACTTGTTTCTAAGCCTGAAATGGAAATAGAAATAGCAGGACATACCGACAACGTTGGTGATGAAGCAGCTAACCTTAAATTATCACAATCGCGTGCTGAATCCGTGCGAACCTATTTACTAACTAAACAAATTGATGGCGCTCGTGTGGTTGCTAAGGGATATGGTCCTTCTATGCCTATTGCTGATAACGCTACCAGCAAGGGCAGAACAAAAAACAGAAGAACCGAGGTAAAGATTATTAAATAATTATCTCACCGGCGTTAACTTCACAACTTTTTGTGTTGTGAACGATTCTGTAATAATCTTGGTTGGTAAATACCCCTCTTTAAAGAAATACAACGTGATCTCTGGACAACCTAAATAGCCAGATGACATTTGTGATATTCTAAAAGTCCCCTTACGGCTAGATATTCCAATGCGTTTATTCTTATTATCTAAATCTGTATTATCATTTACCAACCGAATAACAACCCCAGAAACAGCCTTTCCTGTAGATTCATCCAGTATACCTCCATCTACCATCTGCATACAATTACAAGATGTTAATAGTGCTACAAGCACTACCGAAAGCCAAGAAAAAATTCTCATACTATTTAAATTTGATTGCGGTAAAATTAATGTTTAAGATGGACATTGAAAATCAAGCCCCTTCTTCTCTAAATACGGTACTTACTTGCTGAAATACAATCTTAAGACGAAACAACTTTTCATCTACAACAAGGCTCTTCACCCGCTCCAGAGATATTGAGGAAATTTTGGCGGTAGTTATACCCTTCTCAAAATCCTCTACCAAATTCAATATAATTTCTTCCGGCGCAGAAACAGAGAGAGAGTATGTATTTAGAAGCGCATGATAATATCCTATATCTGTATTTCTCACAAATCTATGATCGACATCTAGGTATGCTGTCATCAACGTATCAACCTCCATTTTAAGTCCTACTATCTTTGTGTTTGCATATTTAAAATCATCAATAATTTGTTTCTCCTTTATTACTAGGACCTTTTCCAAAGAATCAATAGCCCCACTAACATTGGGTATATTAATCATTTCCCTTACTAGTTCTTTACAATGTATCCTCTTATCAATCGTATGAACTACTGCAAAAGAATAAATCAAATAAGACACAAATAATACTATCACGGAAAGCAATATTAATCGTTCTGTATATGTGATTTTATTCGACATACTAACTCAATTTTATCATTAGAATAAAATCTTTCACTTTTGAATCGTCAAATTCATCTCCTAACAAATCCACTTTTAATACTCCTTCAAGATTCCCAAGTTCTTTCATCCACCTTTTTAATTCCAGAATATTGTTCTGCCGTCCTACAATTCTAATTATTTGGTGATTATATATAATTGGTTGATCTACTCGTTCAGTCTCTTCCCTTGGGAAAATCTTAAGTAAAGTTATGGCGATATTTTGAGGTTTGGTTTGAAGAATAACTTTCGTAAATATTATCGGATCCCTATCCAATTCGATACTTTCCGAAAGGAGATGAAGCCCTTTTACCTTTTCCTTTCGACTTATCAAATCATCAATTGCATTCTGCTTTTCAAACAGTTTACTAGAAATATCCTTCCCCTGTTCTAAATAATGCATACTAGCGTATCCGTTAAACATTATTACAGCACCAAAAACAAGGAGAGATCCAATCGAGAGTAATTTATATACCTGTTTACGTTTATAGTCTTGATAATTTCGTGTTATACTTTTGAAATCTAGCCTAACAATATTATCTCCTAAAAAATCGAAAGCAGTAGCATAGGCAATAGCTAATTTGTTTATTAATTGCTTACCGTGAATGGTAACATGGTCGTCATTACCTTTTTCTACTGAATTAAATTCTTTTATTAAATTGTTCTCAAAGGATAATTGATATTGAGAAGCTGCCAACTCATCTCCGCCTTTATTTACATGACTATTAATATTGGCTAATGCAAAAGGGCCCAAGGATAAATGAACAATGGAGATGTTATTTTTCTCGAAAATGCCAAGAAACCCATTCACCCATTTTTTCTTAATAATAGATACGAATAAGCTATTATTCGATCCTGATACTTTTTGCACTAAATAATCACTCAAGACGGCCTCCGGTAGAATAACCTTTAACATCTCTTCATCAGACTGAACTTCGTCTGCATGAAACTTCCTAGCTGTTACACCAAAACCTGTTATAACGAGTGATACTGGCACATTTAGATTATTCAAATTACGAATTGAACCCATTTCATAAAGCGAATATTCAGACCTTATTACGGTGTACTTATTTTTATTCTTTTCTAAATACACAAGATGAATAAGGGAACTATTTGCATCCCTCATCTGAAGCTCAATTCCTATTGCGCTGGTACCATAAAAAAAATCATTTAAAGAAAACACAGTTAAATCGTTATACTTTTATTTAATAAATATCAATAATAAAACACTGAAGTCCAAGCTTCAACACCTGAATCTTTTAACGAATAACTATATAGGTAATGTTACCTAATAATTTAATATCCACGGATGTATAAGCAATTTGGGTAACCGAAATTGTTACCACTCGATTTCTTTGTCGGAGAGACAAGACTTGAACTTGCGACCCCGCGCCCCCCAGACGCGTACTCTACCAGCTGAGCTACTCCCCGATACATATGTAAAGTTAACATTACATATTAAATGCGATCGTCAACTATTTATCCATCAACATAAAAAATTGTGAACGCAATGTTTATATCATTTGATTGGTTAAATGCAAAATCAAAAAAAAGCTAATTACTTTTACTTCTTTATTACAATAAGCACAGAAACAAACATGAGTAACGAAATTGAACACCACAGATGCCTTATTATAGGATCTGGTCCTGCAGGATACACCGCTGCTATTTACGCTGCTAGAGCAGATATGAGTCCTGTACTTTATCAAGGCATGCAACCAGGTGGGCAACTTACAGAAACTACAGAAGTAGATAACTTTCCTGGTTACCCGAAAGGAATTGATGGACCACAAATGATGGTAGACCTTCAAGAACAATGTGAACGTTTTGGAACCGATGTTAGAACAGGGTTTGTGACGGAAATAGATTTTAGTGGTCCAATTCACAAAGTAACTATTGAAGGTGGAAAAGAACTAACTGCCAATTCAATTATTATATCTACTGGTGCATCTGCTAAATGGCTTGGTTTAGAGTCTGAGATAAGATTGCGAGATATTGGCGGCGGCGTTTCTGCATGTGCAGTATGTGACGGGTTTTTCTACCGTGGACAAGATGTTGCTTTGGTTGGTGCTGGAGACTCTGCTTGTGAAGAAGCTTCCTACTTGGCTAAGCTATGTAACAAAGTAACCATGATTGTTAGAAAAGATGAATTTAGAGCTTCCAAAGCAATGCAACATAGAGTAGAAAATACAGCGAACATTGAAGTTCTATATAATACGCAAACCAAAGAAGTATTAGGCGACCAAGGAGTTGATGGAGTTATAGTGATTAATAACAAAACGCAAGAAGAAACGACTATTCCTATTACAGGTTTCTTTGTTGCAATTGGACATAATCCAAACACTGCAATTTTCAAAGACTGGTTAAACCTAGACGATCAAGGATACATCATAGTTAAAGGTGACGGATCTACAAGAACCAATGTAGATGGTGTGTTTGTAGCAGGAGATGCCGCTGATCATGTTTATCGCCAAGCTATAACTGCTGCCGGTACAGGATGTATGGCTGCCTTAGATGCAGAAAGATACCTTGCTGCTAAAGGATTGCATTAATGCAATTTTTTAATTAATGGTTCGTTTTAGAATGAAAACATTAATTATGCGATTGCTTTTATTGGTTGGGATTATTCTAACACTTTCTTTTTCTTGTAAGAAATCACCTAAGTCACCAGTATCTTGTGATTTTAGTAATTCAGCAAATGATTTTTTT
>JABSPR010000076.1 GCA_013214975.1 Flavobacteriales bacterium | reverse complement strand
TCTAGCACACATCGTACCTCAGTACTGATCCGTCTTGCATAACAAACGCTGCATGTTGGGAGATTCTGTGTTACAATGGGTTTTACAGCCTTCATCAGCCGGCACCTACCTGCCTTTTTTACAACTACACCATCAATGTCGAAAGGCAAGTTCTTGCGTTTGTCATCCCAATAGGCGACAAAGTCCATAATTTGATCTATTGAAGTGCACTTAATAATAAACTGCTGCTCCGTAGAGGACACTTTAAAGCCCCTTTTTTTCGCCTCCAATATATTCTCATAATTTGAAGCAATGCCAAGATCCTCCCCTATTATAGAATATAAAAAACAGTCTAAGTTTCGTTGTGCTACAACGGAAGAATCCTGCATTTTCAACGTTCCAGAGGCAACGTTTCTAGGATTCGCATATTCATCTTCATTCGCCGCTTTTCGCTCTTCATTTAACTTATTAAAGGTTGTTTGATGCATCAACACCTCTCCTCTTATCTCAAAGCTTTTGGGGTAATCGCCCTTTAGTTGAAGGGGAATTGATTTAATAGTTCGGGCATTTATTGTTACATCGTCTCCTTGTAAACCATCACCTCTTGTAACAGCCTGTACTAGCTTTCCGTCTTCATAAGAAAGACTAATGGCTACTCCATCATACTTTAATTCAACCGTATATTCAACGTCGCCGGTAATTTGCTTTTTAACTCTTGTTTCAAAATCAGCTAATTCTCCTTTTGAATAGGTGTTTCCAAGAGATAGCATAGGATACTTATGTGTAATCGTCTCGAAGCTCTTTGTAATTGTTCCGCCAACCCTTTTTGTAGGGGAATTAATAGAAGCGTATTCGGGATATTCACTTTCTAATTTTTCTAATTCTGCCAGTAATGTATCAAATTTGAAATCATTAATGGTAGATTGAGATAGTATATAATATTGATAATTATATTCATTGAGAAGATCAATCAATTCCAAGATACGAGATTCTGCACCTTCATTACTTTTGCTATTTTGTGCACTGAATAAATCTATCTCTGCCATTTAAGTCTTTTATTATTGTAATCTCTTTAAAGAAGTTCTTTGTTCTCAAGTAAGATTTTAGTTTTTCCCCTTTTGCTTCATTTATTTCCAAATAAAGACTGCCCGATTCTTTTAAATTAATTTCTGTAAAATTAAAAATTGCTCGATAGAATATCAGTGAATTATCATCTTCTACAAACAATGCAGCATGAGGTTCATACTTTACAACATTACTGTGCATATTTTCCATTTCTGAATTTAACACATAAGGCGGATTACTTACAATCACATCAAATTTACTTTCAATATTCTCATTTTGACGCTTCAAAATATCAAACAATTCAAATTTAATATCAAGATTATTCTTTAATGCATTTTCCTTAGCTATGTCCAAAGCAACTTCTGAAAAATCATATGCAATAACATTCGCATCGGGATTCCTTTCTTTTAGAGCAAGAGCAATAGCACCACTTCCTGTACCAATGTCTAATATATTTACAGATTTACCTCGGAAATTCTGATCAATAAGAGCAACGAGTTCTTCTGTTTCCTGCCGGGGAATTAAAACACCTGGAGATACATTTAATATCAAGTTATCAAACCATGCTTCTCCCAATACGTACTGCACTGGCTCCGACGTTTTCAATCTTTCAAGAATAACATCTAGTTCTTGCCTTTCTAGCACAGTAACCAACCGATTAGGATTGAGTCGAAGAGAAACATTATCGATTTTCAAGACATATTCTATGCACATTGCAAAGATCGAATCTCTTTCATTATAGCTATATAACTCAGAAAGTTCCTCATTAAAATATTTGGCTAACTCGGAATGCTTGGTTTGGTTCAATTTGATAATCCTAAATGAGGTAAAAAATGTATTTTTGAAATGTATGAATAATTGTGAAATCTACATGCAAAGATGCCTAGAATTGGCTAAGAATGGTTTGGGAAATGTCTCTCCAAATCCATTAGTTGGATGTGTTATTGTTTATAGGGATACCATTATTGGAGAAGGTTATCATCGGCAATTTGGTGAAACTCATGCAGAGGTTAATGCAATTAATTCAGTAAAAGACAAATCGCTTTTAAAAGACTCAGAAATCTATATAAATCTAGAACCGTGCTCACATTACGGCAAAACACCCCCGTGCTCTGATCTTATTATTGAACATGGTATCCGGAAGGTTTTCATCGCCACCGAAGATCATTCCCAAGAGGTTGGTGGAAAAGGTGTAGAGAAATTAGAAGCCGCTAACTATGTCGTAGAAAAAGGGCTCTTGGAAAATGAAGCAATCAATGTAAACAGACGCTTCCACACTTATCACAAATATCGTAGGCCATATATTATTTTAAAATGGGCCCAAACATTAAATGGCTACATTGATACTATCAGAGACTACAAAACTGAAAGAGCAGCAGAAGTGAGCAACGCTATTTCGAATACACTTGTTCACAAATGGAGAAGCGAAGAAGATGCTATCTTGGTTGGAACAAATACCGCGCTATTTG
>JABSPR010000075.1 GCA_013214975.1 Flavobacteriales bacterium | reverse complement strand
GAGAAAGAATGCCAAACGTTCTTCTTCAAATGTTAATTAGAGGATCTAATGGAGTCGGCTATTCTGCTTATCCTGATAACCTAGTGGAAAGATTTGTAGAAGAGTCTTGGAATAAAGGAGTAGATGTTTTCCGTGTGTTTGATTCATTGAACTGGATGGAGAATATGGAGCCTTGCATCAACTTCGTCAGAACAAAAACAAAAGGAATTGCAGAAGGTACATTGTGCTACACCGGTGATATCTTAGATGGCAAGAAGAGTAAATACAACTTGGAATACTATTTAACGCTAGCCAAGCAATTAGAGAATGCTGGATCACATTTCTTATGTATTAAAGACATGGCAGGTTTGTTAAAACCATATGCTGCTACGGAATTAATAAAAGGATTGAAATCTACTGTGGATATTCCAATTCACTTACACACACACGATACTTCTTCTTTACAGCCTGCAACTTATTTGAAGGCAATTGAAGCAGGTGTTGATATTGTAGATGTTGCTTTAGGTGGTTTATCTGGACTAACTTCTCAACCTAACTTTAACTCTATTGTTGAAATGACGAAAGGTCATAAGAGACATAGAGAGTTCGATACGGATTCATTGAATCAGCATTCGAACTATTGGGAAAGTATTAGAGAATACTATTATCCATTCGAATCGGGCTTAAAAGCAAGTACTGCTGAAGTATTCAATCATGAGATTCCTGGTGGACAATATTCAAACTTAAGACCACAGTCTATCGCACTTGGATTGAGCGATAAATTCGATCGAGTAAAAGAAGCTTATGCTGAGGTAAATCAAATGTTTGGAGATGTTGTTAAAGTTACCCCTAGTTCTAAAGTAGTAGGAGATATGGCAATCTTTATGACGGCTAACAACCTTACAGCTGAGGATGTATTTGAGAGAGGAGAAACTTTATCTTTCCCTGAATCTGTTATTGAATTCTTTAGAGGTGATCTTGGGCAACCAACTGGAGGATTCCCTAAGAAATTGCAAAAGATTATTATTAGAGATGAAAAGCCGTACACGACTCGACCAAATTCTAAATTGGAACCAATTGATTTTGATGTTGAATTTGAAGATTTCGTAAAAGAGTTTCAACCGAAATTCGATAGAGAACTTAAGATTACCGACTTCCTATCATTTAAATTATATCCGAAAGTATATAGAGAAGCTTACGATCAGCATTTATTATATGGTGATATCTCTTGTATTCCTACTAAGAACTTCTTCTTCGGCATGGAGCCTAATGAGGAGACTATAATAGAAATTGCGAAAGGAAAGAAGATAATCGTGAAGCTTTTATCTGTTGGTCCAGCTGATGAAGAAGGAATTCGAACAGTCTTCTTTAAGATTAATGGTCAAACGAGAAACATTGAGATTCTTGATAAATCGTTGAATATTACGAAAGAGGAACACGCAAAAGCGGATGTGGAAAATGATCAGCATGTTGCTTCGCCACTTCAAGGTTTGTTAACCAAAATCTTGGTTAAGAAAGGAGAGAAGGTGAAAAAGAACGATCCATTATTTGTAATTGAGGCCATGAAGATGGAAAGCACCATTGCTGCTTTTAAAGACGGTGTAATTAAATCACTTGTATTAAAAGAAGGTACAATGGTAAATACCGACGATTTGGTTGTGACAATGGAGTAACATTTTTATCTTTTAAGAAATTTAAATAATTCCGATTATGAGAGCAGTTACAATTGAAGATGTGGTCAAATTAAAATTCACATTATTCGATGATTCAGGAGAACTCGTCGAGAAGTTTGATACACCTATCGATATGGTGCTCGGTAAAGGAATGATAATGCCTGGATTAGAAAAATTAATATTAGGTAAGAATATAGGAGATCGAGTTGTTCAAGAGAATATACCAAAATTGGAAGCTTTTGGCGAATGGAATAAATCGAACGAATCGATTGTTCAACTTTCGGATATTCCGGTTGAGATGGAGTTAGAAGAAGGAGGGATGCTGCAAGCAGCAAATAAAGAAGGGCAAGCCATGATGGGAAAAATCAAAGAGATTTACGATGATTTTATAATCGTAGATTATAATCATCCATTGGCAGGAAAAGATTTAAAGGTTGATTTTGAGATATATGATATCTATACTTTCGATCCAGAGAATCCTCCAGCACCACCAACTGCACCTGCACCTCCTGTAGAGTAATGAATAATTAACAGTTTTTAAATCCGCAATCTTCATCGGAAGTTTCGATCTCGATGGTAGCGTGATCGATACCTAGTTTCCCAAGTTTGGCTCGAGCCTGTGATTTTATAGCAATAATTTCTTCGGAAGTACCCAGTTCTGACTTC
>JABSPR010000074.1 GCA_013214975.1 Flavobacteriales bacterium | reverse complement strand
ATAGTGGATAGAAAAGAAAAACTCTTCCGTTCTCTTCTTGTACATGATCGCGTCAAGGCGATTAACGGGAAGGGCCTAATGCTCTCACTTCAATTTGAGAATCCCCAAATTATGCAACAGGTAATTAACAACTGCGTTGAGAACAAGTTGATAATCGATTCATTCCTATTTAATAAGAATTGTGTTCGGATTGGTCCTCCTCTAATTATCACTGAAGATCAGATTCGGGAGGTTTGCACTATTATTCTTGATGCGATAGACAAAATTAAAGACTAGAAATAGTTCCCTACTCTTAACATAACCAGCGTACAAGCTATTTCTACTTCAATACCTTTTTGCTTTGCCAATCGTTCTAGTTCGTTATTCTCCGTACCTGGGTTCATTATTATTCTTCTAGGCTTAAGGCCCAAAATATAATCATAGAATTGAGGTTGTCCGTTTGGACCAATATAAAGAGTTACCGTATCGATATTCTCTAATTCTGGCTGATCATGTAGAATCTCAATTCCTTCAATATCACCAGTATCTCTTCCAACCGCAATCACTTCAAACCCTTTTTCTTTTAAGAGTTTTACTGCGAGATTAGAATAACGCATTTCATTTAGGCTAGCACCTAGTACTAACGTAGCCTTACTTGTCATCTTTTTAAATATTTAATATCGTCTTAGATTGAAGACGAACTTGAAGTAATAATATTGCTACTAGTTGAGCATCACGAGATTCTCTAACCTATCTACAATTTCTTCATGGCCAAGTACTGCATCCTCTTCTGATGTATACGTTTCTTGTAAACCACCTGAAAACCCACCTAGTACGTATGTCTCGTAAAGGCCAGAGTTTACGCCTTCTTCTTCAGCCTGACTGAATATATCGTAAACAGTAAGTACTCGGTATTGCCCTAAAAACGTTTCGGAGATACTGTATTTGAATTTATTCGCTTCTTTCCATTCCTTCCAAATATTGAAGTCTTCTACATTAACTGGCATATTATCTTTATTCAGAATATAGAAAGAAGGTATAGTCATTCTCTTTGGGGTTTACTGTTTGATTATTACTTGATTCAAATGTATGGAAAATATTGGGCTCTCAATTTTCTTGTTTTCAACATTATAGCCCTACTTACCAACAAATTAAGGCACCATATATTTCAGTAATCCAAACAGATTAGAATAGATTATTGATGCGTGAGCAATAAATAGACCTTCTACCCTTTTCTAGACACATATATTTCTTATTTTTACGAACTCAAAATTATTGCCTGATGGTGTAACTGGCAACACGTCTGTTTTTGGTACAGAAGAGTCCAGGTTCGAGCCCTGGTCGGGCAACTTAAAAAAGCTTCGCATTTGCGAGGCTTTTTTCGTTTTTACCAGATTTGATCTTATCAAGGAGGATTGCAGGTTATTGTTATACTTAGCAAGCTTGAATAGATCGTTGAGAGATACTCTTTACATAGTGAACGAGTAGTTTAATATCTAGTTAACTAATACCTTACTAGTAATAAAGGGCTTGTGATTTCTGTACAATATCCATAAAACCAATAGAGTTTTTTAATGAACAAACATCGTAGCTTGCAATAATTTATAATTTTAAGGTTCAGCTGAACTTACATCAAGTAATTCATTCTTTACATGAAGTCTACAAAGAACATAGGAATCATAATCATTAGTTTTCTTTTCATTACTTGTGTAAAAGACCCTATCCTTGACCCTGGAAATACTGGACCAAATGGTTTATCCGTCGAATGTGCCAATTCAAACAACCCTATTCTTAACTCATCCTCTATTGAAGGATATCTTGACCAGATCAGCTATAAACCTGGCGAAACGATAAATATGATGATTCATTCCGTATCAGAAGAATATTCCTTATCTATCATCAAGTATGGGGAACATGAAGATTTATTATACGAATCAGAAGTCCTTTCCCCAAATCCTCAAAATTATTTCTGTTATTCTTATTCATTAGGCTGCGACTGGAACAGAACTCATCATTTTGAAATCCCAATAGATTATAAAAGCGGTCTGCATGCGGTTAAATTACAAACGACTAATGGCAATAGTTTTTACATTCCTTTCGTAATGAAACCTTACTACAAAAAGCCTTCGACTAAAATAGCTGTCTTAGCCTCTACTAACACATGGCAGGCTTATAACAAATGGGGAGGTGGTTCATTCTATAATTTAAATCACCGCGACGACATTGATTATGCACAAAAAATAAGTACGGAAAGACCAAACTCTATAATCACTCCTTATGGAGACTATGGGCATTTGGTTAATGGTGAACTTCACATCCTTAGGTGGCTAGAAAAACAATACTATCATTTTGATCTATTTGCAGATATTGACTTCCATACTAATTATTCTCTGTTTGAAAATTATGACGTGATATTAATAAGTACCCATTCGGAATATTGGAGTTTGGAAATGATGAATAACCTGGAGCGTTTTCTCGCTTCTGGAAAAAACGTGATGTACCTATCAGGCAACGGGCTTTACTGGAAAACAGTAGTTGCATACGACCGCTTAGAAGTCAGAAAAGATTATACGAATCACACCTACGATGAAGGGGCGGGTGGCAGATGGAGAGATGTAGAACTACCTGAAGCAGCTTTAATCGGATTGGAATACACCAGTGCAGGATTCGGAACCTGGGCCCCATTTGAAGTGCTTAACGAGAGCCACTGGATTTTCAAGAATACTAATTTAAAAAACGGAGATTTATTTGGTGAAGATGGAATAAATGGTGGCGGTGCATCGGGCTGGGAGACTGATAAAATAAACCCTAATTTATCACCAAGTAATCTTGATCATATAGCTAAAGGAACTAATCCCGGTGATGGTGGAGCAGATATGATTTATTTTGAAACCCAAAATGGAGGAAAAGTATTCTCTGCTGGTTCCATTTCCTATGGAGGCAGTCTGATCATCGATCCAATAGTTAGTCAAATCACAAAAAATGTAGTGGATAGCTTTATTTCAAATTGATTTTACAAACATCAGGGTTCACTTTACTCCAAATACCACCACAATTGAACCCTATATATTACTACATATTACCAAATAAGTCTCCAAACCGCATCAATAACAATCAGTATAAAAAAATTTGGTCAGGCAACGAAAAAAAGCTTCGCATTTGCGAGGCTTTTTTTCGTTTTGACTAGACTTTATCTTATAAAGAAGAATTACGCGTTGATATAGGTTATGTTTTAGCAAGCTTGAGTACATCGTTGAGAGATACTGTTTACATAGTGAACTAGGCGTTTCGTATTCTCATTCTGTGTTCAATATCAACTCCCCCTATCCCCAAATGGAACTGTATTGGCCATTCTATCGTTTTACTACACTATAACACAAAGAAACTCAGTATGAGATTAAAACTATTTATTACACTTATCATCACATTTGCGTTCGGCAGTACTTATTCGCAAGAAATAGAAGCACTTTTTAACAGACAAAATTTTAATGCTCTTGTAAAGTTTGCCGATAACAGAGATAAGCTAACCAAGGAGCAATTGTATTATGTTGGTTATGCATTCTTTCAACTTAAAGATGATAGGCATGCTATTGAGATGTATAACAAAGCAATTGCAAAAGGATTAGACAGCGAGCAAGTTTATTTCCAAAAGGGTATGTCCTTACAATTCGACAAGCAGTATAAGAAAGCTACTACGAGTTTCAAATTAGCAATTAAAAGGAATGCCAAAAAACAAAAGTATTATTCTGAATTAGGTAACTCATTTTACTACCAAGGCAAATACGATTCTGCACTTGTATATTTCTATCAAGCAAGAAAATTAGACTTCCAATTGGGAGACCCCTATTTGAAAATACCAGACATCTTTTTTATTCAAAAGGATTTCACAAAAGCATTAGAAGAGTACAAATTGAGTGCATCTTTAGTAGACAAGAACGACCCATCCTATATTAAACTGCTCAAAACAATAGGACAACTAGAATACACACATTTTGAAAATTTCGAGGACGCTGTTGTAACGTATACAGAAATGATATCCCGTGCACCTGACGATTACGACCTCTATCCAAAACTAATAAAGGCATACTATGCCGATTCAAATTATGTTAAAGGAGATAGCCTTTTTAATGTTATGAAAGTAGAATATGAAAAAGAAAACTTATCGGAGGAGTATCAAAAATTCGGTAGTGTTTCAATCGATGAATATAAATGGAACGATCAAAAGGTAACAACCTTCCGATATTTTAAAGAGACTAAAGAAAAGTCTGATATCAAATACAAGATTTATCTCCTTGCCAAAAACGGCAACTCTGTAGAGCGAACATTGATCGTCGAAAAAGCAGCTCCAACAGAAGAAGCTTATACAAGGCACGTTTTATTCGAAACAGAAAAAAGTGGCATTCGCCATACTTACCCGCATGATTGGCCATCTAATAACATTGATTATGCTAGTCTTAAAAAGCGAATTAACTATGTATTAAATAATGAAGTGGAACCTCCTGAGCCAGAAGTATT
>JABSPR010000073.1 GCA_013214975.1 Flavobacteriales bacterium | reverse complement strand
TAATTGTATTTATCAAGAAAATACAAATAACCTATGGGCCGGTAGTGCAGAGAACGGACTATTTCTAATTCAAAGAATCCATGGCAAAGAGGTTGTTTTTCATTATAATAAAAACCCTTACGACAACTCCAGCATAATTGGAGAAACCGTCCAATGCATCAATGAAGATGCTAATGGCGTCTTCTGGATTGGAACGGATAAAGGAATATCAAAATTCGATAAATATAAACAAGGTTTTACAACAATTTCTCTTAATAATGAACCCGAAAATGGTCTAATCGACTATAACGTATGGTCATTCGCAGAAGACAATTCTAACAACATATACATCGGCACTCAAAAGGATCTCACCATATACAAAACCACCAATCAAACATTCTATCACATTAAAAGACCCGATGAAGCTCAGCATTTCTTATTGAGTATTTATGTAGAAAATCAAAATAAAATTTGGTTAGGTTACGAAGACGGTTTATTCATATTACACATTAGCAATCTGGAAAACAATCAATATACATTTGAAACTGCCATATTTGAGGAGTCTGAAGGAGCCAATGATAATAGGGTTTATCAAATAGTACCCGCAGATGATGATAGGCTTTGGATCGGATCAAGAGCTGGACTTTCAATTATAGATAAAAACACGCTGGACTTTCAATTCTATGCAAGCACTGATCTAGACGGGAGCCTCGGAGAAGGCTCAGTAAAGGTTGTTTATCGCGATTTACTAGGTAAAATATGGTTAGTAACCAGCACCGAAGGCCTCTATAATATTATTGAAAAATCCGACAGTTCATTTTACTTTAAACATTATCCGATAATTGGACATACAGAAAAAAACGGGCATATAACTAGCATACTTCAGACAGAAAAAAACTATTTATGGATTGGAACCTATGGAGAAGGGATGAAGAAAATCAACCTAAAAACCAACGAAACTCAAAATTACACTGAAACCGAAGGTCTATCGAATAATGTAATATATGGTCTATTATCAGACTCGGAAAATAATATTTGGGCAAGTACAAACAAAGGCATTTCAAAGTTTAATCCTAAAGCCGAAATATTCACGACGTACAGTGTCAAAGATGGACTACAAAGTAATGAGTTTAACACCAACGCATATTTCAAATCTTCTAAAGGCCAACTCCATTTTGGTGGCATAAACGGTTATAATATATTTAAACCAAAAGAAATTAGTATAAACCCTAACCCGCCTAAAGTCTTAATATCTAAAGTAACTTTAAGCACTAAAGGCACCAAGCATAATGAAGTCATTCTAAAGAACATAAGATATTCTCAGACGCTTGAACTTGAGTATTTTCAAAATGATTTATCATTCGAATTCATTTCAACTAACTATTCAAACCCCGGTAAAACCAAGTATAAATATATTTTAGAAGGACAGGAAGAGGAATATACCTATCTAGAAAATGAAAATAAAGTTCATTATATGAACATCCCGCATGGAGAGTACAGACTTAAAGTCTATGCTCAAAGTTCTGATGGAATATGGTCTTTGGAACCGACTGTTATTAAATTTATAATCACTCCCCCTATATGGTTAACATGGTGGTTCAGAATCTTAATTGTACTGATCCTAACCTTAATGGGCTTTCTTATTTACAGAAGACGTATCGACAAAATTAGAAGGCAAAAAGTACGTCTTGAAATAGAAGTTGTTAAACGAACAAGGCAGGTAACAGAACAAAGTAAAAAGATCGAAGATCAAAAAAAGAAAGTTGAAATTCAAAATGCAAAAATTGAACACCAGAAGTCGCTTCTTGAAAAAGAAAAAGAAAAGGTTGAACAACTACTTTTAAACGTACTCCCTGAAGGAACTGCGGAAGAATTAAAAACAAAAGGAAGATCAAAAGCAAGATATTATAAAAACGTTTCAGTGCTTTTTACTGATTTCGTTGGTTTCTCAAAAATTGCTGAGGAGATGAAACCGCAAGAGCTAGTTCAACAACTAGATAGTTATTTTTCCAAATTTGATGAAATCATTGAAAAATATGATTTAGAAAAAATCAAGACAATTGGAGACTCTTATATGTGCGCAGGTGGTGTTCCAATTCGTAACAAAAGTAATGCCATAGAGGTAACTCTTGCCGCTTTAGAGATAAAAAACTTCATGCTAGACAAGGCAAGTAAAGATGAAGAGATAAAAACGTGGGGCATAAGGATTGGAATTAACACAGGAGAAGTAATTGCAGGAGTTATAGGCATTAAAAGATTCGCTTATGATATTTGGGGGGCAACGGTTAATCAAGCTCAAAGAATGGAAATGCATGGGCAACCGGGAACTGTAAATG
>JABSPR010000072.1 GCA_013214975.1 Flavobacteriales bacterium | reverse complement strand
TTAGGTATTGAAACCATGGGTGGAGTGTTTACTAAATTAATAGAGTCAAATACTACTATACCAACAAAAAAGTCAGAGACATTCTCTACAGCTGCTGAAAATCAACCTTCGGTTGAAATTCATGTATTGCAAGGTGAAAGAGCTATGGCAAAAGATAATAGAACTATTGGACGATTTCATTTAGATGGAATTCCGCCAGCACCAAGAGGCACTCCTCAAATTGAAGTGTCTTTTGATGTTGATGCGAATGGTATCATGAATGTTTCGGCTAAAGATAAATCTACTGGTAAGGAGCAATCTATTCGAATCGAAGCATCTTCAGGATTATCTGAAGAAGAAATAGATAGAATGAAAAAGGAAGCTGAAGCTAATGCAGATGAAGATGCAAAAGTGAAAGAAAGAGTAGATAAGCTGAATGGTGCTGATAGCTTAATCTTTCAAACGGAAAGCCAGCTTAAAGAAATGGGCGATAAGCTTCCAGCTGATAAGAAGGATCCAATAGAGGAGGCTTTGAAAGAGTTGAAAGAAGCGCACGCAAAAGAAGATATCGAAGCGATTGATAAAGGCATGGAAAAATTAAATACAGTTTTCCAAGCTGCATCACAGGATATGTATCAAAATGCTGGAGCTGAAGGGCAACCAAATGCTGAAGCAGCAGGCGAAAGTTCTGAGGAAGTTACAGATGTTGATTTTGAAGAGGTGGTAGAAGAAGAGAAAGTAGAGGAAGAGAAGGTAGAAGAGGCAGAAGGAGAGAAGAAGGAATAATCAATTTCTAAAGAATAAAAAGCCCCATACATTAAATATGTATGGGGCTTTTTAATGCTGTGTCCCGTCCTGAAAAAGGTTGACTATATTATCAAATATATGTCATCAGAAAAGGAATTGAACAAAAGAGTTAAGTCCCCTTCAAGCTATAGTGAAGCTTTTAAACGAGTAGTTGTTTCGGAATACGAGTCGGGTTTATTGGGTAAAGCTGGGCTCAAACGTAAATATGGTATTTCAGGAAACTCTTGTATCTCTCGTTGGTTAATTAAATATGGTAAATTGAAGCATCCAATTTATTTATCTAAGGGGCGCCCAATGAAAGATAGCGATAAGCATAAAAGAACTAGAGGCTAAACTTCGCCTTAGAGAGAAAAGCTAAAAAAAGAGCTGAAGGTCAAAGAGGCGGAACTAGCTGCCTATAGGCAGTTTATTTCGATAGAAGAAAGAGAACTTAGTATTAAAATTGTAAAAAAGTCTGGCACCAAGCAGTCCAAGAAATAGCACCCAAATCGATAATATCAATTACAAGATTGTGCCGGCTGTTTGGTTATGCCAAAAGGCTTATTATAAAAAATCATTGACTGAGAAGTCGGATTACCAAGTTGTGAGAAAGTTAGTATTACAAGTAAGGCAACAGCTTCCTAGAGCTGGCTGCAGAAAGGTTTATTATATGATTTATTCAAAACTAAAGGAGCAAAATATAAAAATAGGCCGAGATAAACTTTTTGATTTTCTACGCTCAGAACATTTGTTAATTACAAAACGCAAGAAGTATCACAAAACAACGAATTCAAAACATTGGATGCGTAGATATCCGAACATAGTGAAAGAGATAGATATAATACCCCCAGAACAAGTGTGGGTAGCTGATATTACTTATGTGCTAGTTCAAGCAAAACATTACTATTTACACCTATTAACAGATGCTTATTCAAAGAAAATAGTTGGATACCAACTTAGTGATAACATGTTGGCACAAACAACGCATAAAGCTTTAAAACAAGCAATCTTAAGCAGGAAGTACTGCAATCAACTAATCCATCATCCGGACAGAGGACTTCAATACTGTAGTGGGTTGTATACAGAAGAACTAAAGAAAAACAATATCATAATAAGCATGACAGAGAAATCTGATCCTTATGAAAATGCGATTGCTGAAAGAATAAATGGAATATTAAAATACGAGTTTGGTTTGGATCAAATATTTGACAGCTTTGAACTATTAGAACAACAAACCATTGAAGCTATAGCGCTATACAACCAAGTTAGACCACATATGTCTATCGAACTATTAACACCAAATCAAGCACACCAACAACAAAAAATAATAATTAAAAAATGGAAAAGTAAAATCCCTCCAAAGCTTGCCTTGGAGGGATAGACCAAAATTGTAATTTAACAGTCTAATCAGTCAGCTTTTTTCAGGACAAGACACTGTTTAAAGTCTAATAGATTTTTTCCTCATCCAATTGACCATTAACATAAATTTGTTCTTTACTGGCATCTCCTTTAGAATTAAAGAAAGTCCACTTTCCAATTTTTACATAATCGAATAAGTTATCGTCGTACTTATGTTTTCCGTCAAGCTTCTTATTACCAGTTTCGTAATATGCTAAATCACTAAAGACTTTTTTCTTAGTATTAATAAGTTCAAAAGAGGCTTTTAAAGTTCCCGATTCATAATATGATCTCTTTAATAGAAAATAATCTGAGCTTTTATGATATTCTTCCTGGTAGACGAGCGTATGATTTTCATCATTAAGAAATTCATCTTTTTTAAATTGGTACCCATATTTAAATAGAACATCTGTTTTGATAATGTCTTTTTGGAAGTATATAGTTAAACTGCTTCTAACGTCATCAAAAGATTTAAAATTCCTTTCAATATCTCCATTCTTATAGAAGTTTTTATAAATTTTAAGCTGACCGTTTTCGTAATATCCCTTATGTAATAACTCACCAGAAGAATAAAAATCTTCTACCCAACCTTCGTATGCATATCCTTCGTGATTTCTTACAGAGTCTCCTCCCGTAAGTGCATTTAATCCATCATAAACAGAAATGCCACTTATTTTATCGACAATAACATCTTCATCATAAGACATGGATTGTGCTCCTATGGATCCGCTAAGAGAAAGCATGACAATGCCACATAGCGCTTTTTTTACCCTTGATGAGATGTTTTTATTCATGTGTAAAAGTATTGAATTACTCTTTGGTTGTCAGTTATACGGTAAGATACTAATAAAGTCTAATTAAATAGGCTAAAACCGGAAGAGCTTGGCTCTGGTGGCGATTAATGCGCTAATTGTCAGGTGGAAAAGATTTGTTTTGAATTACTTAATACGTAAAATTATTAAGTGCTTAAAACTATCGGAAAAATCCAATAGTGAACTATTCTTGAGGGGTAATAATATTATCTTAGCCAAAATTAAATTAGAATTTAATGCGAGTAATTGATGATAATAATATTCCTGTAATGGAGATATTTTCTTCAATTCAAGGAGAGGGAAAGTTTGCAGGGAATCCAGCAATTTTCGTCCGCCTTTCGGGGTGTGATGTTGGATGTCATTGGTGTGATGTGAAAGAAAGTTGGGAAGCAGGGAAGCATTCAATAATGCACATTAAAAGTATTCTGGATGAAGTGTTATCGTTGGATGCAAAAACAAAGAAAATCGTAATTACTGGAGGAGAGCCGTTAATGTATGGCCTTACCAATCTTACAGCTCTTTTAATCTCAGAAGGCTACGAATTGCACTTAGAGACTTCCGGAGCCTATCCTCTTTCAGGGAAATGGCATTGGATTTGTTTATCTCCGAAGAAAATGAAGTTGCCTAAAAATGACATCTACTTAAAAGCAGATGAGTTGAAAGTGATTATTTATAATAAGGATGACTTTAACTTTGCAATTGAAGCATCAAATAAAGTATCTGAATCTTGTTCTTTACTCGTTCAGCCCGAATGGTCTAAGTCTGAGGAAATGAATATTGAGATAATAAACTTTGTTAAGGAAAACGTTAAATGGTCGATTTCTCTTCAACAACACAAATATTTAAATATTAGATAATATGTTTAAACAAGTATTATGTACTCTTTTAATATGCGTTTTAATCTCATCTCTTCTAAGCGCTGAAGAATATGCTAGTAATAAAAAGAAGGCCATCAAGAATTATGAAATGGCCTATAGCCGTTATCGAGAAGGAAGATATAGAGAAGCTCTGGGGTTTTCTGACAAAGCATTAAAGATTGACGAGAACTTCACGGATGTGTACTTGCTGAACGCCAGTATCTATATAGACAGTTCAAATGTTAAACTAGCAATATGGAATTTAGAGAAATCCATAGAAATCGATCCGTATTTTTTCCCAATTACCTACTACACATTAGGAGCGCTTCAGATGAAGATGAATAAGTATGAGGAAGCGATAAAGAATTTCAGTACTTATATAAAAATTGATAGAACCAATTTAGAGATAATAGAAGAAGTAAGGCATCAGCTCAAAAACTGCTATTTTGCTGTTGACGCAATAAAGAATCCAGTTGATTATAACCCTATTAATATGGGACGTAATATAAATACAAAGTTAGATGAATACTTTCCTGCGATTACTGTAGATAATGGGTACTTCATTTTTATTAGAGGCATGCCCCATAATAATAGATTCGGATTTCAGGAAGATTTTTATGCTTCAGAGAAAGAAGGAACTGAATGGGCGAAAGCTTATGATATAGGAAAACCAATTAATACGAATAGAAACGAAGGCGCAGCTTCTCTATCTCAAGATGGGAAGCTAATGATTTTTGTGGCATGCGCTGATGAATATGGATATCCAAGAGATAGGCCAGGATTAGGAAGTTGTGATTTGTACTACGTAATGCGAGAAGGTAGGCGATGGTCTAAGCCCCAAAACTTAGGTTCTACAATTAATTCAAAAGGATGGGATACTCAGCC
>JABSPR010000071.1 GCA_013214975.1 Flavobacteriales bacterium | reverse complement strand
ATTTACGCTAAGACTAACTGCGCTACACGCACTGGTACCTATGCCTGGGCATTGACCAAAAGCAGTATTAACTACAGGTAATGTAAGAGCAAAAAATGCAATTAGTGAGCCAATCAATTTTACCCTGCTATTTATAGAACCAATCATGCTTTGTTATTAGTTGAGTTACCTACGTAATATGACTGAGCATGCAATTGACATACTGAAAGCAACATGACGCAACTTCACATAAAAACTAACAATCTTAATTTTGATTGTTTCATGCAAGTGTTGAAGTATTTCTTTTCCATAGTGGATTGAAAAACCAAAAGTATCCCTGTACGTGAATCTACGTAAATACGCTCATGATCGTTATGATTATTCTACGAATGACACAAAAATGAAGGTGAGTGTTAATTATAAGTTTGTAGACCTGGATTCCTAAGAAATAGGTGGTGAAGTGAATATCCATAATTACACCAACAACACTTCCATTTATTAATTGCTTACATACAGATTTATAGAGAGTACTTCCTAACTATAAACACTTCTCCCTCCTACTACCACAACATCCCAAGCATTCATGATGAGGAAGACGGGTTTATTTAATACTATAAGATGTACTAAGGCAATTGTTGCCTTTATTACTCCTTAAATTTAGGTCTAGAAAATAGGCGCCACGTACTTCCTTTCACAACGTTCTTTTTAACTCCTAGATTGATTAACTCATCTATAAAATCTGAACCAGAGGTTGTATAAAAGTTACGAATATTATAACGTGGGGTCATGACTAAAGATTTTCTTTTTCTGTCTTTTATACTTTTCGGTTTGATGTTCAAGGTTATTTCGAAGAAAGGAACAAGTGTAGACCCAGCACCACATTCATGAATCCACACAGAATTTATATTGTCTATTTCAATAACTTCTCCAGAGTTGAGACAAAGTTCACCTTCGATTGTTAATCGAAAGAGTGTCCATTGATGACTATATAGCAATCACTGGTCTTAACCCTACAAAAATGGTCATAATGGGAACAAAAAAGGCATTAATAACAATTATAGGTTTTAAGAAAATACCACCTTTAAAATACAAGGTAAAACCCAACGTGATTATAGTAAGAAACGATACAGACCACAACATTGTGTAAATAGAGTCCTTCAACCAACTATAGGAGATTCTTTTCATGCTTACAATATACTAACAATCATCCATCTAGAAGAACTACCTTATCGATACTACCAAAACATCCCAAGCTGTAGTGATGAGGAAGACGAGTTTAATTGTTCTTAGCTACTGGCAAAATGCTCATCTAATTTTTATTCCACGAGAACGTGTATTACTGTTACCACCACAGCAAATAATGGTAAAGCCACGGCTATATATAAACTGACTTTTTTAATTCGTTTTCTAAAAAAAACAGGATGGTTCCAATGGGACTGGTAGTCAATTTATTCCTTGGATACATATAGAAGATTTGTGTGAAATGTTCTTACATGCAATTAGGGAGAATGGAATTCGTGGAGTATACAATGTGGTATCTCCATCTCAGAATACGAATGAAGAGTTAACGACAGAAATTGCAATTTAGAATAAGGAAACCTCTGTTTATGCCTAATGTGCCAGCGTTTATCTGTAAAATTTTATTTGGTGAAATGGCTGATGTATTCCTGAATGGGAGTAGGGTGTCTAGTGATAACATAGTCACATCTGGATTTGATCATAAATCCCCATCTCTAGAATTGGCGTTGAAGGACTTATTTGAAAACTGATTATTATGAACTGGATCGATTTTGTTATTGGAGGGTTACTCGCCAACGCTATGCCACATTATATACTTGGCATTACTAATACACGGTTTCTGGGGCCCTTTGGCTATAGTCCCAAGGGAAACATCGTTTATGCATTAATCTTTATCCTACTAAGCTTGGGGCTCATGATATATGAATATGGGTTAGAGGGAGTTTATTCTAATGGGATATATGTCGGTGGCTTGGCGGTTCTCTTTGTTTACCTGTGTATGGGTAGAATACTCGTGGAACGGTTTAGTGAGTCCAATTAATCACATTATTAAAAAAATTGAAGCCTGTTATTCGCCTATAAAGAATGATTAAGTTTAATAGAGTTAAACAACAGATGTAATAATGGGTTTACTGAAAATAGCTGAAAAAAAACAAAGACACCTTTCGTAAGCACCTCTGTTTTATTCCTTAGTAGGCGTATATTGTGGGCGATACTGGATTCGAACCAGTGACCCTCACGTTGTCGACGTGATGCTCTAAACCAACTGAGCTAATCGCCCATTCGTATGGGATTACAAATGTAAAAGTAAAATCATTAGAATTCTTGCAATGCTTCGTAAACCTTAACGAGAGGAAAGCCAACAACATTTGTGTAGCTACCTTCTAGTCTTGTGATAGCGATATGGCCTATCCATTCTTGTACACCATATGCACCTGCTTTGTCCAATGGTTTATACTTATGTACATAGTATTCAATTTGTTCATCGCTTAATTCTTTGAAGAATACTTTAGTTGAAACGCTTAGTTCAATTGTTTTATCAATAGATTTTAATACAACACCTGTTACAACATCGTGATTTTTACCAGACAATTTCCGAATCATGTTTTTTGCATCTTCTTCATCAGAAGGTTTGCCTAAAATTTCATTATCAAGAATTACAACAGTATCTGCCGTGATAACGATAGTATTTGGAGCTAGGATGTCCGAAAAAGCATCTGCTTTTAATTTGGCAATGTATAAAGCAACGTCTGCCGAATTTAAATCAGAAGGGTAGGACTCATCTACATCTTTAAGTTCAACGGTAAACTCTAAGTCTAAACTTGCAAGTAATTCATTTCGCCTAGGTGACTTTGAGGCGAGTATTATTTTGTGCGTAATCATATTCGATCTCTAGATAAGAAACATGGAAAATATTCCGGTGATAATTATTCCTTTTAGGAGAAAGCTAATATTCGTATAATGCTTCTTTGTATTCGCTCTAAATAGCATTACACAAAGAATAACCAATGGGGTTTCTACTAATACAATTAAGTAAGAGAGTGCTTTAAATCTTTCTTGTAGAGATTCGAGATATACAACGTAACCAACGCAGATAAATAAGATACCTGTTATGCCAAGAACAACCCATTTGGCTTTTTGCATTCCCAAAACAATAGGAAGAGTTTTGCTTTTAAAAGCAATATCGCCATCGTAGTCTTCAATGTCTTTTATAATTTCTCTTATTAAAGTAGTTAGGCTAGCGAATAATGAATACCAGGCAATAAGAATAAAAAGGCCATTAAAATAAATTCCATGGTTTAATACTTCTTTCCAATAGATGGCATTTAGAACGGCAATGTCATATAAACCGACAATAAAAGGAACGGCTGCAGATATAATTGCTATCACAATATTGCCAACAAGAAATTGTTTTTTGAAATTGGTAGAGTAAAACCAAAGAAGAGACGCAACAACTATATGAATCATCACCAGGCCTTTTATGCCAACTGCATATGCAGATATGTAATAAGCAATGGCAATAGCAATGAAGTTAATTACAATATGAGCTCCCATGGCCACTCGTCTCTTTATTGTATTTCCAACTATGATTGATTCGGGTCTATTGATTCTATCGATTTTAATATCGAAATAGTCATTAATAATATAGCCGGCTGCTGCCAGCATAACGGTAGATAAGCTTAAAAGGAAAAAGTTAAAATCGGATAACTGAAGATTCATTTCCTGATACCCGATGTAACGATCAATTATTGCATACCTAACTAGGTATTGGGTAAGCGCAATTATTAAAAGATTGGGTAAGCGAATAAGCTTTATAAAGCTAAGCATAGAGAGAATTAGTAGTTACCGTCTAATGGCCAGCTTTTTTGTAATCGCATCGTTTGCTCAATTACATCTCTAACACATCCTTTACCACCTGCTATGTCGGAAATGTAATGACACAAGGCTTTTATTTGGTCAACTGCATCAAGCGGGCAAGTTCTAACTCCGGCAACTTGAATGGCTTTGTAGTCAGGTAAATCGTCTCCCATATATAAAACCTCGTCTGCCGATAAGCCATTGTCTTCCATGAATTTTGTAAGTACAGCTACTTTGTCACGAACAGTAATGTGAACATCGTTGATACCCAAATTCTCCATTCTGTTCAAAATGGCATTAGATGTTCCTGCCGTGATTATGCAAACATGGTATCCTTTTTTTTTGGCAAGCATCAAAGCAAAGCCATCTCTTGTAGACATTGTTCGGGCAAATTCGCCATTATTTAAAACCAATACATCGCTATTGGTAAGGACACCATCTACATCAAAAACAAAGGCTTTTACTTTATTTAGTTGCTGTTTGAAAATTTGCTGCGCCATAATTATTTTGTCTTCTGAATACTTTGTGAAAGTAGTTTATAAATTCCTTGTAGGTTCTCGTTGGATTCTAATGCCTCAATATGTTTCGCTAAAACTTTCTGGTCATTTCTTGCAGCTGGTCCGGTTTGGCCATCTTCTGGTGAAATACTTTCAAGTTTATCAGTGGTTTCCTTTATCAAAGGTAAAATTAGTTCAAAAGGAAGGTTTACTTTATTTAATAAATCGTTTGAAATAACATACATGTGATTCGTGAAATTACACGCAAATACAGCGGCGAGATGTAATTGCTTTCTCTGATTGAAATTGATTTCTTGTACATGGTTTGAAAGGCTTTCAGCTATAGCGTTAAGCATTCGTAATGTTTCCGCATTGTTGGCTTCAACGCAAATAGGAATGGATTTAAAATCAACATTCAAACTTTTGTTAAAAGTTTGAAGAGGGTATAATACGCCATAATTCGAAGAAGTTTTGGATAACACGTCTTTCGATATACTACCTGCTGTGTGCGCAATAACTTGGTCCTTTAGATTTAATAGAGATGTAGTTTTTTCTATCGCATCATCTTTTATTGAAATAATATAAATATTGCCGTTGGGGTTTATATCCTCAATATTATCGGTGTATCCAGACTGAGTTTGGTTTGCAAGTAGTTCTGCAGACTCAATAGATCTACTATAAATCTGTAGGATATCATGTCCTGCTTTAGTCAATGAAATTCCCAGTTGTGTGGCCACATTACCAGAACCGATTAGCACTATTTTGTAAGGAGTGTTCAAGGTGATAATTAAAAGAAAACTAAGCTTCTGAAATAACTTCGCGCTATTTTCTTCTGGAAATGTTTCATTATTTCTTCGTAATCATCGCGTGTTGGATCGAACATGTCGTCTCCTTTTAATTCGTGCAAAGAAAATGAGATGCAATGATCTTCACCGTTGCAAAGTGCATCGTTCAATTCCAAAATCATTGTTTTCTCACTCCATTCTAAGTACTTCAATTTAGGCCAGATGTATTCAGTTTTTTTCTTGTACTCACCGAATTCTATTGAGATATTCTGAATAAAACGCTCGCTCGATATATGACTTTGAAAATAGAGTAGATTGTATTTTCCATCTCCTTTCTTTAGAGTTTTAGATAGGAAAAGTTTGTAGTAATCTATTTTTTTTTCGGTGGGCGTTTCGTCCTGGGAAAAAGAAGATGAATTTAAAGTGAGGAACATCAACATTAATAACATAAGCTTTGTGCTCACCGAATAAACGGAAGTTACTTGATTAATGAAGATGTTGAATGCCTTCATCTTATTGGTAATTTATGCTTCTATATTAACGTACAAGACGTTTAAAGGTACTAAGCAATTGCCAGTTCCCCATGTTATTGTACGATAGATTTACTATTTATATATGGAATAGTTTCCTTTTTTATATGCAGAGATCATGCCGTACTAATTATTTATCTTTATTGTCAAATTACATATGATGGATATACTGTTTTTTGGTGCGCACCCCGATGATGTTGAGTTAGCATGTTCTGGAACAATTTTAAAATACATTGCCTCTGGTAAAGAAATTGGCATAGTAGACCTTACAAGAGGAGAGTTAGGAACTCGAGGAACAGCAGAGATTAGAACACAAGAGAGTACTGCTGCACGAAAAGTCCTTGGTGTATCCGTTTCGGAGAACCTCGAATTATCTGATGGTTTTGTGGATTCTTCAAAGGAGAGTCAAATGGCTGTGGTGAATGCTATTCGTAAGCATAGGCCAGAGATTGTTATTGCCCCTGCAACTAGTGATAGACATCCTGATCATGGCAATGCGGCTAAGTTAATTTCAGAAGCTTGCTTTAAATCAGGATTGATTAAGCTAGAAACAAAGTATGAATCTTGGCGTCCGAAAGTTGTTTATCACTACCCACAGGATAGATTTATTAATCCGGATTTCGTAGTGGACATAACAGGCTTTATGGATCAGAAAATGGAGGTTGTTAAATGCTACGAGTCACAGTTTTTTCAGGAGAATTCGGAGGAGCCAGAAACACCAATTTCGGTGAAAGGATTTCTGGATTTTATTAAGTCGAGAGCATCGCATTTTGGTAGACCGGTTAACGCTAAATATGGCGAAGGATACACAGTAGAAAGGCCTATTGGTATTGATGACCTAACTATTTTAAAATAGGCGAAGCACTAATTTTAAGTTCGAAAATTTTATTTGGATCCGGATGTAATTCCATTTCATGAGAAACATAATCTTTGTTCGAATACATCGCGAATAATGTATTTGAAATGTGACTCAATTTTCCTCTTTTATCCTGAGGGGTGCCATCAAGAATCCCCCTAAAAACTTCCCATCGAACAGAGGATGACGTATTCAAATAGTCGTGCCAAATAATGATAGAATTCTCATCTTTTAGAAGATTAAAAACATTCATTGTATCTTTCTTAACATCCTCGTAATGGTGACTACCATCCACAAAGATTAAATCGAATTTTTGATTTAGAGAAGAAAAATCCAACGTCGT
>JABSPR010000070.1 GCA_013214975.1 Flavobacteriales bacterium | reverse complement strand
TTTAATAATGAGTTTGATATCTGAATTCGAATCTTTGTATTCAAATTCGATCTCAATCATTACCCAGTCTCCCACAATTGTTTCGGAATTCCGAGGGCCTTTTGTTGATATCCAACTCTCTTTACCATTAGTTATTGAGGCTACTGCTACTATACCGGCTAGCATGTCTTGGCCACCATTTTTGCCTCCACAATACATCCAGAATCTAAATTCATATTTGATTCCAACTACCATATCAGAGTTTGGTATTAGAGCTAAATTATGCCACCCTTTCAAATCCCCACTATAAGCTCCTTTACCTCTAAAAGTAATGTTGCTTTCTTGGTCATCGAAATCGTTATAGAGTACAAGAGATGAATCGGTAGATAAGAATCCATTCTTGTACAGAAGAGAGTCCTTAATATTATTGAATTCGTTTATAGAAGCCGTGTTTTCTTCTCCGAATAAATCCTCTTTCAATATAGAAAAGAGATGGATTTCGCCTTCTTCGTAAAGAGGAGTTGCTTTGTTTAGTATGCGCTTTTCATTAATGCCGATTTGTTCTTTAGTACAAACTATTAGAAACTCTTTGTTACTTAATATGTCGTCTTGAATTTTCTTTTCATAGAAATTTGGAGTGAGAATTTGCATTAGCTTTTTACTTTCAAGTATAGATCCTCTAGCGGAGTGTGCAGCCATTATTGGGAGGGATGTGTGGAATGAAATAATCTTAGAAGCAACTGAACTTTGGTTGGAACCTTCTAGTCCGAAATTTTCTGAACCGATGCAATAAAAGGGGAAGGGGAGTATGGCTTGAAACCTGTCCGGATCAATATGCGCAAGTACATTGCTATATGATTCTGTAAGTTGAGACTTGTCGAATACATTTTCGCTTTTTGTTATTTGCTTCGACGCTATTTTGTGAAAGCTATATCCTTCCTTGCCATAGATAAAAAAGGTTAACACAAGCAGAAAGTAACCGAGAGTCTTTTTTTTATTGCTGATGGCTTCATTAATTATTTTATCAATGATGGTAATTGCTAAAACATTTACTACTAAAAAGAAAACCCAAGCAAATCTTCCTGGCGATCGAAATTGCTTTATGAAACCCAAATAATCGATTAATTCGCGCATTCCCCACCTGAAGGGATAAGCCATAGAAAACATCAAAACAATAAAACTTGCAATTAACATATTTCGCAGATGGGGACTGTTGAAATAGTTATCGAATAGATTACTAGGACTCTTCGTAAGGCTTTTTTTTATGTAGCCATATATAATTAATATGAGCGTTAAAATTGATACTATCCCTACATAGCTGACCCCTTCCCATTCCTGACCATACTTGGGTAGTATTGATTTGAAAAAGGGAGCGAGGGGTTCTCTACTTGGAAGAAATACGGATTCCATGTCAGCACAATAAGAGAAGAATCCATAAGGGTTTGATGTTCGAGCGAGGTGGACGTCGGTTATTCTAACAAACACCAAATACACGATTAAAGGAATTAGGCTTTGCCCAATAAGTAGAGCATAGAATTTCCAATTAATATTTTTCTTCAGGATATTTGGTGTGATTTTAACGATAACATAGGCGATTATAAAACTGGCTAAAATTGCGCCAAGGTATGCATGCATGAACGTCCAGAAAATACCATTAACAGTATTGAGTAAAAAGAATTTA
>JABSPR010000069.1 GCA_013214975.1 Flavobacteriales bacterium | reverse complement strand
AGTTGAAGTAGCTGGTGTTAGAACGTTCTACATTAACCAGATGTCGTATGGTTTTGATGAACATGAACTAAAAGGCGAGGGAAAAGGGACGCTGAATCTATTTGCGCAATTGTTGAAAGATATACCAACTTTAAAAATTGAAATAAGATCTCATACAGATTCCAAAGGTCCTTCGTGGTATAATCATCAATTATCCCGTAAGAGAAGTGCATGGATTCTCGCTCACTTAGAAACACAGGGAATTGGAGTGGAGAGAATGAAAGCAATAGGTTTAGGCGAAACTAATTTGGTGAATGGCTGCGCAAATGAGATAGAGTGCTCGGATTTCTTGCATCAACAGAATAGAAGAACAGAAATTAAATTGATAGGAAAAGGTAACCGGGATATAAATGTTATCATCAAAGAGCCTGTTGATAAAAAGGTTAAGACGCATGTGGTTAAGCTAGACCAAACGGTTTGGTCTATTGGTAACATGTTCTCTATCAGTATAAATAGATTGGTTAAGTTGAATAAATTAATTGACTATAAGATTTTCCCTGGAGATGTACTCCTAGTGGAATAATTTTCAACCAGTTAATAGAAGTTTGTTATGCTTCTATATTTGACTAGATTGCGGTACGAATTAACTAAAAAAGAAAAATGAAATCCGATATAGAAATAGCCCAAGCAAATGAAATGGAGCACATCAGAGAGATTGCTTCTAAATTAAATATTGCTGAAGATGATATGGAGATGTACGGTAAGTACAAAGCCAAACTTCCAATTAGAATGATTGATGAAAGTAAAGTTTCTCAAAACAATTTGATTTTGGTTACTGCACTTACCCCAACTCCAGCAGGAGAAGGAAAGACAACTACTTCAATAGGATTAACGGAAGGGTTAAATAAAATTGGTAAACAAGCAACAGTAGTATTAAGAGAGCCTTCTTTAGGACCCGTATTTGGAATAAAAGGTGGTGCTGCAGGTGGTGGTTTTGCTCAAGTTGTACCAATGGAAGATATTAATCTTCACTTTACAGGTGATTTTTCAGCAATTGAAAAGGCAAACAATCTTTTATCTGCATTGTTGGATAACAACCTTCAATCAAAAACAAAGAATTTAAACATCGATCCAAGAACAATTGGATGGAAACGTGTAATGGATATGAATGATCGTTCGTTACGTGATATTACGCTTGGTTTAGGTGGCTTAGGGAATGGTATTCCTAGGCAAGGTGGTTTCAATATTACACCAGCTTCAGAAGTAATGGCAATACTTTGTATGGCTAGTAGTTTTGAAGATTTGAAAAAACGATTGGGCGATATATATTTAGGAACAACATTCGACAAAAAGCCAATATATGCTCGTGATTTGAAAGCAGAAAATGCAATGGCTATCTTGTTGAAAGATGCTATTAATCCGAATTTAGTACAAACTTTAGAAGGTAATCCTGCTATTATCCATGGCGGTCCTTTTGCGAATATCGCACAAGGAACAAATACTACTTTGGCTACTAAGATGGGACTTACATTATCTGATTATGTGGTTACAGAAGCAGGTTTTGGTGCTGACTTAGGAGCAGAGAAATTCTTGGATATTAAATGTGTTGGAGGTGGACTTAAGCCAAAAGCAGTTGTGATTGTAGCAACGATTAGAGCACTTCGTCATCACGGAGGAGCAAAACCTGCAGAATATAACGATGCAAGTGTTGAACGAGTTGGTAACGGATTTGCAAACTTAGAGAAGCACATCGAAAACATGAAGAAATTTGGTTTCAACCCAGTAGTTGCAATCAATGCTTTCCCATCTGATACTGCTGAAGAAGTTGCTTTGATAAAAGAAAGGTGTTCGGCTATAAGCGTACAGGCTGTTGAAGCAAAAGGTTTTGCTGATGGTGGAGCTGGAATGACAGACTTAGCTGAAGCGGTTGTGAAAGAAGTAGAAAGCGGAGCAAGCGAGTTTAAGCAATTGTATGATTGGAGTGCACCGGTAAAAGAAAAGATCGAAACAATAGCGAGAGAGATTTATGGCGCTGATGGTGTTGACTATTCTAAAAAAGCTGAATCAGGTTTAAAGAGAATTGCAGCATTAGGATTGGAGAAATTACCAATCTGTATGGCGAAAACGCAGAAATCATTTTCAGATAACGAAAGCGTACTAGGTAGACCAACAGGCTTTAGAGTATCTGTTAGAGAATTTGAATTTGCTGCAGGAGCAGGGTTCGTGATTCCTATTTTGGGTAACATGATGCGTATGCCTGGTTTACCAGAAACGCCAGCTTCTGAAGGCATGACAATAGACAACGACGGTAAGATCAGCGGTCTTTCTT
>JABSPR010000068.1 GCA_013214975.1 Flavobacteriales bacterium | reverse complement strand
AATTAGAGACAAGTCCATCACCCCTAACCCTATTGAGTTAAGGTCGAAATTATTCCATAAGACCTTGGTATGTCGAGAACTCGTTCCTCTGAATGAAGTAAGAGCTAAGGTTCCCTTCCCATAATTCTTGATAAATATTGGAGACCCAGCTGCTAATACTTCTGCAAGAGATTCAAACTTCTTTTCGACTAAAGAGATTGAATCTATTTCAGATGACTTAAAACCAACATGCTCAACTCTAATTACTGGCAGGCTATAAGTAGAGTCGGTAAATACACTCTGAGAAAAAACTTCACGATGGAAAGACGAAACCACAAGAACTAATAAGAATACTTGCCTAATGTATCGCATACGGTTCTAGTTTATTTTAATAAAAGTCGTGCGAATTACACCTGAATCGGTATTAACATGTAGAAAATAAACCCCTTCAGTAAACTGTGTTACATTAATATTTGCTGTACTATTTTGCGTCTCCTGTTTACTTAATTTTTCTCTACCATCTATGTCAAATATTTGATAAGAATGATATTCAACGTTAGATTTAAATTGAAGGATGTTGGAGACAGGATTAGGGAAAACCATGACTTTACCGGTATTTATATCGTCTATACCCACCTCGGTATACACATTTATTACACCCACCGCATCTAAGTCAAAACCACCTGTTGGGTAATTCGTAGGCCATGGGTCATTTATCATATTCCCTTCCGAATCATATGTTGCATATGCAGGATCAATGCTTCCTATCACGTCAATTATCTTAATGTAATTAATGCTATCAATATTAATATCAGGATTCCCAGCTAATTCATTTAAATCGAAAGGTGTACCATAACCTGCTCTATACTTCCCTGCAAGATTGTAATAGTCCTCAGCATTGGTTGTTCCCTCAGGTTCTACTTGAGTATCTACTTGAGTTAAAGACACTGCATCAAATCGAACATAGGTTATCCCATCTGAACTAACTTCTACGAAAGCAAGTTCTAGGAAATCGTTACTAAAACTATTTTCAAAAACAGCAAAGTCTGGTCCTTCTCCGTCTGCTATTGGTTCATCAAAAGTTAAAATAGCTATACCATTATCACCTAAACTAACAACTCCATTATTAAAGGGAGCACCAGTACCGTATTCATCTAAACCAGCGGAAGCTAGGCCTAGAGAGGTATTATTAATGTCCTGATACCCTCTATCAACACTACAACTTGTTGCCCAACCAACAAAGGCACTTGAATCTTTGTGCATTGCCAAGGTCCCGACTTCATTAGACGGAGGTGCAAATGATTGCCCAAACACACTTGTGAGCTGAATGATTAGGAAGAAAACTATAAAGATTTTCATATTAAATAAATTTCGGGAGCCACAAGGCTCCCGAAATTATTATTCTTTAATTAATCGGTAGGTTTCTCTCGATATGTCGTCAGACACTGTGATAAAATATGCTCCTGAAACTAAAGAAGAAACATTCAATTCAAATTTTGATTTAGAATTACTTCCTGTTTGAACTGTTCTTCCTGTTACATCCACAACTTGATAAGTTCCATTTGAAATTTCAGAAGTAACAATTACTATATTTTGAGCAGGATTTGGGTAAACTCCAGTATGCACGAATGCAACCTCGTTAACAGAAACAGTACTTTGCCACACAAATCCCATAGCCTCTGGAGAAATCCCTACACTAAATGTATCAACAGGCGTTCCATCCAAGCCAAATATGCCAATTTCACCATAACTGAAGTAATCTGTCATCGCCCCATAAATAAGTGCATCAACCGTATCAATTAATGTGGCTGAAAATGAAGCGTTAATTAAATTATCATTGGCCACTGTCATGTCCGAAACATCAATAGTTGCCATGTTACTAGCCAATTTCACGTAAAGTAATCCGTCATATTCTAATACTCCTTTTGTAACAGTCGTATCAAATTGAACAATTTCCTCTACTTGTCCAGTGGCAATAACATATTTTGCAATAGTTCCAGGTGCACCCCAAGTTATTGAACTTATTGCATGAATTTTCCCGTTTGACAATACCAAGTCACCTATTTCACCTGCATTTAATCCTAATGTATCTTCTCTAACGAAAGACATATTCGGCAAGTCAATAATTGCAATTCTTCCGATCGAGTCGCCATAAAACCCAGGTACACTCACATATCCTGTATCACCAACAATTAAAACATCCTT
>JABSPR010000067.1 GCA_013214975.1 Flavobacteriales bacterium | reverse complement strand
TGAAAACACCCATTCTCCTTTGTTTTTTTTCTTCACTTCGATAAGGCTAGATTCCCCTTCAATTCTATCTTCTTTTTTAAGCTTTTTCATTCTAGTAGATTTTCCTGTTAATGTTGCGGATAAATCAAGTCTGTGATATGCTGGTAATCTCTGTGCATTTCTTTTCGAATAAATCGGCACTATTGTATTGTTGTAAACAAATCTTCCGGTAGGCATCGTTACAGCAGATCCTGTTCCAAATACCCAATTAGTGGCAAATTTCCATCTGTTTTCAGTGTCGTATGAAAGAACGATCGCTATGTCATGCCTTTTATCATATTTAGTAGGATAGGGGTTTCCATCATTTATTCCTTTAATCTGTTTTTCTGTCTTGGCTAATGTGTAACTAATCCACCCATTGAATTTTCCTTTTTGTTTTCTTAATAATAATTCGAACCCGTAAGAGTGGCTTTTGCCAAATCGCATTTCACCTTCTAAGAATTTATTAAGGAAAATGTAGGCATGATCCTTAAAATCGATGGAGTTCTGCATTTCCTTGAAGTAAACCTCAGCAGATGTTTCGAACATATTGTTTCTGAAATTTCTGAAATAACCTAGGGCAATTTGATCAGCTATTTGCGGCTTTACGTTCTTGCTTGATGGGAACCAAATATCTAAAGGAGAAGAAGCTGTTGAGTTTGATGCTAGGTGAACATACTGTCTTGTCCTATTATAACTTGTTTTTATAGAGCTTTCATCTGTTAAGCCGAACTTGATTCCTAAACGGGGCTCTAGGCCAAGAAATCCTCCGTAAGTATTGTATATTTTCCCCTTTTTGTACAGCGATGTGTCACTCACATTGTATTGAGAATCGTACCGATACATTTCAACATTCTTAACCCCTATATTGCTAAATAAAGAATATCGTAACCCGTACAGGGCTGTAATGCGTGTACCAAATCGTTGTTCATTACTTATATACGCTGCAGGTTCAATTGCCCTCACATTTCCTGGGTCAAAATCAAACTGTATTTCTTGCGATGAAGTGTCTGTTGTTGTAGAATATATCTTGCCTAAATTGAAATAATGATCCGTGACTTGCAGACCAAACTTGATCGTATTCTTAGAATCTAGGTAATAATTATAATCGATTTTTATTCCGTAGTCTTGAATATTAGAATCCCAATTGAAATCTACTACGCCTTCAGATACACCTAAGTGATAATTAAATTTGCTATAAATTAAGGATACGTTCGAAAATAATTTGCTTCCATATACGTGGTTCCACCTCAGCGTCCCTGTTGTATTACCCCACTCTAAACCAAAAACTCCTCCAAAGCCAAATACATCTTTGCCAAAATAACCCGACATGAAAATTCTATTATTACTGTCTAAGCTATAATTTGCTTTAACATTGAGGTCGCCAAAATAAAGAATGCTCTTTCTTAAACTTGTGTCAGGTGCTAAAGGAAGAAATACATCCGCGTAACTTCTTCTTCCCGATACGATGAAAGAACCTTTGTTTTTCACAATAGGACCTTCTACAGTTAAACGACTTGATATAGTACCAATACCTCCAGATGCACCGAATTTTCGATTGTTTCCATCTTTCATTCGAATGTCTAGTACAGAAGAAAGTTTGCCTCCATATTGTGCTGGTATTCCTCCTTTGTATAATTGAACATCTTTAATTGCATCTGGATTAAACACTGAGAAGAATCCAAATAAATGGGATGCATTATATACAGGTGCTTCATCGAGTAAAATTAGATTTTGATCAACACCACCACCTCTTACATAGAAACCAGAAGTTCCTTCACCTACTGTTTGCACACCGGGTAAAAGCTGTATTGATTTAATCACATCCACTTCCCCAAAAAGTGCAGGAAGACTTTTGATCGTTTCTATGTTTAGGTCTATCTTGCTCATTTCAGCACTCTTCACATTCGCGTCATTTGCTTTAGCGCTAATTTTAACCTCTTGAAGAGCTGCGCTGGATACATCTAAGTCTAGATCTAATCGGATATTCTTGTTGAGTTCAATTTCTTTAATAACTGTTTGGAACCCAACAAAGGAGAATCTCACTTTATAAGTTCCTTCTGGAACAGTTAAAGAATAAAACCCATAAAGATTTGCCATGGTGCCCTGACTTAATTCATCAATATAAACTGTAGAACCCAGCAGTTTTTCTCCGGAAGAATTATCTGAAATATGACCGCTAATAGTGTAATTGTTTTGGGCGGAACTACTTAGCGATATTATCATCGCTATGAGAAATGCAAAAAGATGTTTCACTTGATTTGTTATGCGTTCTTGTTGTGATTATCAGAGTTCTACAAATTGTAGACGTGCGTAGTGCAAAGATATTTTAAATTATAAAACTTAGTGATGTCTTCCTTTTTTCCCTTTAAAAGTACCAATCTGTGCAGGCAGTTTTATATTATCGGATTCCTCTAATCCCGAGATAATTTCAATGTTAATACCATCGGATAAACCAGTTTCAATTTTTCTTTCTTCGAAAACCTGTTCATCAATTTCAATTTCAGCATACGTTAGATCATCTTTAAAAATCAAAGCACTTTCATCAAGGGTAAGAATGTCTTCTCTTTTTTCTAAAACAATGTTTGCATTAGCACTATAACCAGCTCGAATAAAAACTGAATCTTTTAATGTTACAGAAGCTCTTATTTCAAACTGTATGGCGCCATCAACTTCTAAACCCTTTGGTGAAATGTATTCGAGATTGGCATTAAATTCATGATCAGCAATGGCACCAATCACTAGTATTATATCCATTCCTTTACTGATTTTCCCAACTTCCGATTCATCCACGTTGCCTTTAAATATCATTTCTCCCATATTGGCAACGGATGCGATTGTAGTACCCTCGTTAAACGTATTGCTCTCAATAACAGAATAACCTTCTTTAATAGGAACGTCTAGGACCATTCCGGAAACGGTGGATTTTATAAGTGTATTGGTAGCCGTTCCGGAATTTTTAACGGCACCTTCTTTAACAAGTGCAAGATTGTTTTCTGCAGATTCAAGTTCTTCAACATTATTTTTGTAGGCAACCTCATATTCTTGGTATTCAGCTTCGGCTACAACTTTCTCTTCAAATAGCTTTTTAAATCGTTCGTGCTTGTTTTGCGAATCTTCTAAATTAATTTTGGCTCTTTTTAGTCTGGATTCAGCACTATTTAGACTTATCATATTTGGGATGATTTTAATCTTAGCGATTAGGTCACCTCGTTGAATAGTTGAGCCAGCTTCCACATATATAGTCTCTACTATACCTGATACTTGTGATTTTATATCAATTTCTTTTCGTGGCAGAACGGAGCCAGTAGCTACAGACTTTTTATAGATGTTTGTTCTGTGTAGTTGAATTGTTTCATAAACAATCGGGTCTTTTTGCTCTTTTTGATACAGGTAGTAAATTATCCCTCCAAATCCTCCGATTAGGATTATTACTACTGCTATGGCTCCAAAGTTTTTCATGTCGAATTATTCGTCTCTTAATGCATCTACTGGTTTTATACTTACTGCTCTATACGCTGGAATTAAGCCAGCCAAAATGCCAGCAATAATTAGTAATCCCAAAGATACAATTGCTGTTTGATATTGGATCTCTGGACTTACAAACATAAAAGAATTCGTATCAGAATATTCTGTTAAAAAGTAAGATGCCGTTTCTAGCATGGTAACGCCTATAAAAAGGCCAGTCAGTCCTGCGATGAGTGTGAGTAATATTGATTCTGAAATTATTTGACTAATTATAGAATTGGGAGTGGCACCAATGGCTCTTCGGATGCCTATTTCTTTTGTTCTTTCTTTTACAACAATTAGCATTATGTTACTAATGCCAATTATTCCTGCCAATAAGGTGCCTGATCCAACAATTGTAATAATAAATTTTATCGCGTCGATTATGCCCATCATTTTTGCCATCGACTCTTCGGCATTAAAATGACCAAACGCTTTTTCGTCATCCGGAGAGATACCGTGCCTCTCTGCTAATCTTAACATAATGTTGTTTTCCATAGCCGATAGAGGGAAACTTGGTTGGGCGGTAATAGCGTACCAGCTTATTTTATTGCCGAAATTAAATGCTCGTTGGAAAGTTGTTTGAGG
>JABSPR010000066.1 GCA_013214975.1 Flavobacteriales bacterium | reverse complement strand
GGAAGGAAGGAAGGAAGGAAGGAAGGCTCAATACTTTTCGTGGGTCACCCTATCTGCGTTTCTATTGCACAGGTTAATGAATTTCTTTGAAAAACAGAGATAGTAGTGGAATAAATTGTCTTCTTTTTCGAAATTGATTCTAATAAATTTCAGAAAACACCTATACAGTAGCTATTTCGGTCCAAAAGCAAATTGAACAATATTTGCTCCCATTTTTAACGCCTTTGTTCTTATTTCATCAGAGTCTTTGTGAACTTCTTTGTCTTCCCAGCCATCACCCAAGTCAGATTCGTAAGTGTAGAAGCAAATAAGTTTCCCTTTATATACAAGTCCAAAACCTTGAGCGTCTTGGTTGTCGTGTTCGTGAATTTTCGGAACTCCATTCGGGAAATCATATTGTTGATGAAAGATGGGATGTGAAAAAGGTAGCTCTACAAAGTCTAATTCAGGGAAAACCTTTTGCATTTGTGGACGAATAAATTTATTCATTCCATAGTTGTCATCTATATGTAAAAAGCCTCCACTAATAAGATAATTTCGGAGATTCTCTGCTTCTTGATTTGAAAAAACAACATTGCCATGACCGGTCATGTGTAGTAAAGGGTAATTGTATATTTCTCTGCTGCTAACTTCTATTGTTGCATAGTCTGGCTTAATATTGGTGTTAAGGTTCTTATTACAAAAGGATATTAGGTTAGATAGGGAAGTAGGGTTGGCGTACCAATCTCCACCACCACCATATTTTAGTAGTCCGATTTCAATTGTAGGCGTGGTTCCTGAGAATAATCCAAAGGAGAGGATTATAAATAGAGGAACAATTAATTTAGTCATTCAGTAAATTTATTGAAATACATGCTGTTAATGCTGCGGTTTCGGTTCTTAACCTCGTAGACCCTAAACTTATTGCTTCGAATCCGTTTTCTTCAGCTAGGATTAATTCTCTTTCCGAGAAATCACCTTCTGGTCCAATTAGTATAAGAGCATCGCCATTTGTGTATTTTTTGCTAAGTCCATTGGTCTCCATATAAGCACAAGAAGCTATTAGTTTCTGACTTGTGAATTTTTGCCGGATAAATTCCTTTGCTGTTATTAGTTCGTTAATAATTGGTAGATACGCTTGCTGCGACTGCTTTACGGCACCTAATATTATTTTATGGAGTCTTTTAGTCGTGAAATGATTTCGTTCCGATTGGTCACATTGAATAAAGGAAACTTCGTCGATGCCTACTTCGGTGGCTTTTTCAATAAACCATTCAATCCTATTTATGTTTTTAGTCGGCGCGATGGCAATATGAAGTCGTTGTTCTCTTTTTCCATATTCCTGAATTGAACTCAGTATTTTTATTTCGCATTTTTTCGGGTTATCGTTAGTTATCTCGGCCGTGTAGAACCCACCAATCCCGTCAATAGTGTTTATTTGATCTCCTGTTTTTAAGCGTAAAACTTTTATACAGTGATGCGACTCATCTTTATCTAGTATGTGAGATCGTTCTTTTTGAGAAAGGTTAGGGGTGTAGAAAATGTGCATTACTGTTTGCCTTAATCTTTAATGCAACAAAGATATTGTAATAAGTTAAATCGTCAATTTTGTTTTTGGGGCCGATTTCATAATATGTTGAAGTTGACTAGTTTCATAATTGCTGAAATTTTCAATAAAGGCATCGGCAAGTTCAAAAGCTTTTTCATCATAGTCGTCAGTATTGGGCCATGATCTACGTGGGTTTAAAATTTCTTCAGGTATTCCAGGACAACTTGAAGGCATATGTAATCCGAATATTGCTTGTTGTAGATATTCAACTTTATTAAGCTCTCCAGATAGGGCTGCTTTAATCATTCTTCGGGTGTATTTGAGTTTTATTCGTTCACCTATTCCATAAGGGCCACCTTGCCAGCCGGTATTGATTAACCAGACGTTTACATCTTGATTATCCATTTTCTCTCCCAACATATCTGCGTATTTCCCTGGATGTATTGGGAGGAATGGTTCTCCAAAGCATGCAGAGAAAACCATTACAGGTTCTGTTATATCCGATTCAGTACCAGCAACTTTTGCAGTGTATCCAGAAATAAAATGGTACATCGCTTGTTCCTTTGTTAATTTAGAGATTGCAGGTAATACACCGTGTGCATCACACGTTAGCATGAAAATGTTTCGAGGTGAAGCCCCTTTAGATCCCTGGGCAACGTTGTCAATAAATTCAATAGGGTAACTGACTCTAGTGTTTTGTGTTTTGGAAATATCTGTATAATCGACAATTCTATTATCATTCATTACAATGTTTTCTAGTAACGCACCTGGTCTTATTGCATTAAATATCTGAGGCTCGTCCTCCTTTGTTAGATTTATACATTTTGCGTAGCAGCCTCCTTCAAAATTGAAAACGGTATTCTCAGACCACCCATGTTCATCATCGCCAATTAGTTGTCTTTCCGGATCAGCTGAAAGGGTGGTTTTCCCCGTACCAGACAGGCCAAAGAAGATTGCGGTGTCACCTTCTTTACCCACATTTGCTGAGCAGTGCATGGAGAATACATTCTCTTCTATTGGTAGAATGAAGTTAAGTACAGAAAATATACCTTTTTTAATTTCTCCTGTGTACGCCGTTCCTCCAATTAAAATTGTTTTTTTTGAAAAATTGAGTATAGCAAAATTATGTTGTCGAGTACCATCGCGTTCGGGTATTGCATTGAACTCTGGTGCGCAAATAATAGTCCATTGAGGAGTAAAGTTTTTTAGTTCATCTATTGATGGCTCAATGAACATATTACTTACAAAAAGGTTCATCCATGGATTCTCATTGATTACTCGGATATTCAATCTGTATTTGTGATAGGAGCAGGCATATACGTCCCTAACGAATAATTCCTTACCATCTAGGTGAGCAATCATTTTTTCTTGTAAGGCATCGAACTTTAAAGCGCTAAACTTGTGATTGAGACCTTCCCACCATACAGTATCTTTTGTGT
>JABSPR010000065.1 GCA_013214975.1 Flavobacteriales bacterium | reverse complement strand
TTCCCTTAATTTCTCATTTGAATTAAAGACGTTTTGTTGTATCTTATTCGGCAGAAGATTTCTTTTTTATATATCTTTTCCTTGGAATATTTGTTTTTCATACTAAATAATGCTCTCAAAAGGCCAATTGGAAATAAAGTCGTTTAGCAATCTTTATACGCAAACAAGCCATTTCGAAAACAATGGCAAGAATAAGGAGATGGGATTTCGGCAAAGTTTCTACGCAAACTATGTCCAGGTAATTTCCGGTCTAAAAAAGAACAATAGAATCAATATTGGATTCGATGTAATTATCCGATCAACAAGCTATGGGGCCAATAATTCTTCACCTTTTAGTGTTCTGAATTTCAAAAATGATTCAAGTTCAAGGTATGGGATAGGGAGTGCAGGGCCAAAAATAAAATTCTCGCCATTTAAGGATATCGGAAACCTATCCATCCAGAGTACACTTCTCTTTCCCCTATCCAATAATATGGAAAATGGTATTTGGCTCGACTGGCAGAAAATAATATGGTCTAACCAATTGTATTTCGATAAAAAAATCGGCAACAAACTAAACTTGTTTACCGAGGCAACTATAACAACAAGAATTAACATGGATAAAAACTCTTCACCTTCAAACCTCTTTGTTCCTCTAGGTGTTTTTCTAAGTTACTTCCCCTTCAATAAAAGCACTTTGTACATTATGGTTCAACAGGCATCTACTATTTCTATTGATGGATATGCCTATTATGGGCAAGCTGGAATTGGAGGCAAAATCCAATTACTTCCGTCTTTCGAGTTGGAAGTATCGGCAACAGACTTTCTTATTGGTAAAAACCAAGGAGCCGGAAAGGCTTTTAATATTGGCTTGAGGTACCTCAATTAACAACAGCCACCACCATCGTAAAAGAATGTAGATTCAGAGATAAATATATCTCTTCGATTCAACGCGAGCAGTGCTTCTGCTGTTTTATCACAGATTGATAAAGGTTGATTTTTCAATAATGAATGACCGTTTCCGTCATCAAATACCTCTTTAGCTCCGAAGTAAATTCCTGTTCTACCGGTAAAAACACAAGGTCCGTCTTTAGGCATAGGGTCCTTTATTGCACATACCTCTACACTTTCGATGTAAAGATTAACATCTGTATTATAATGATCCGTATCCAATATTCGATATGGCCGTTTTGCCCTTATCTCAACAGTTCCAAAACCGATATCGGTTATCATCGTTACATACTCTTTTAAAGTAAGAGCACCACTTAAACATAGAGCTCGCAACTTATCATCAGCTCGCAATACTTCAGGAATACCCTGTTCGCAAATAGGATCGGATAATACCAATCTACCATTTGGCTTAAGCACGCGATACATTTCTTGGAGTGCTATTTTCAGATCATCTTCTTTGAAGATATTAAAGAGGCAATTTTGTGCCGCAACATCTATCGAACTATCCTCTACCGGTAAGTCCATTGCACTTCCTTTCTTTAACTTAATAAAGTCTGATTTAAACCAAGGGTTTAATTTTTCTGCTTCAAGTGTATTCTCCCCGCACTTGTTCAACATTTCAACTACTACATCAACACCAATTACTCCATTTGGGTTCCTATTAAAGTAAGAGAACTGAAGAAGTTCCATTCCTCCACCTACACCTACATATAAAATACTAGGTTCGTTCACTAAATCCCGTGGATGAACTGTACTGCCACAGCCATAATTCATCTCCAACATTATAGATGGAATTTCCAATTCTGGCAATTGCCAAATTGGAGTAGTAGTACAGCATAAGCCTACATCGGGATTCTTCGCTGCCTTTGTGTACAAATCTTCTGTAGCGTCTAGATAATTTGCCATTTTCTTAGCTAATCGATTTTATCACATTCTTAAACAAAGCGATCAACTTTACTTCTGCCGTGCCTGCTATTTCAATTATTTCTTCTATAGATATTGGCACCAAGTTATCTGGATCGCATATATCTGTTACCACCGAAACTGCTGCACAAGGTAAATCCATGTGATTGGCAACAATAACTTCAGGCACGGTAGACATGCCTACCAAATCGGCACCAATAATTCCAAGCATTCTGTATTCGGCTC
>JABSPR010000064.1 GCA_013214975.1 Flavobacteriales bacterium | reverse complement strand
CAAATGGGCGATAGGCGGTTCTTTTTCTATTTTCTGGTGGGAATGCTTACTCGGTCTCGAAAGTGATACAGGTTGGAAAGACATCGATATCTACTTAAATTATGGGGAATTTATCGAACCGGACGAGAAAATATGGCATACCCCTGAGAATGTCGATCTTGAGCGGACGCAAAAAATAGCGAATCAAATTATGGCGTGGTATGGTGGAAAGATAGTATCCCCCCACTGGGCGATGGAGGGATATAGTATTGAGCCTATTAAAGATAAAAAGCGATTAACTGACCATCTAGAACTTCATGTTGAACTTAAAAAACACCATTCCCCTTTGGAACTCGATCTGTCTTTCAAAGACGAGACTTTTTTTAGAGTCTCCAAAAAAGGAATCTATTACTTTTACCTGGAAGGGTCATTCGATAAGCCTCTGCTAGTCCCAGTTTTTAATATTGACACCTTAATTAATATTTATAAGAAATTTAAGGAGACGCGTCTTGACCCCCAAAAGGAAGCAAATGACGTACGCAAACTTATCCGTTTACATTTATTGAAAGCTAGGTTAGCTAATGTCGATCTCAAAGCCAGAACTTTCGTGTTAAACCCTTGTTTAATACCATTCAACCCACGGTGTTTTGAATGTAACCAACGAAAAAAGAAAAAAAGTCAACTTGAATACGCACGCCGCTAATCGATGCTAATCGATGCTAATCGATGCTAATCGATGCTAATCGATGCTCCTTAAAGGTTCGCCCCGGTCGGAGGATCCGACGAAAAAGAGAAAGATCTCCCCATAAATTTTATGGGTTTCAATGATGATAGATTCCAAGTCTTACAAAATATCGACGCTAAGTCTAGTTCGAAAGGCATCGAAACGTCTTATACTTTTCCTCCAACCACTAAAGAAGGTTTCTTCTTACCTAATTAAAAAACAAGCTGAATATAACATAAAATTGTGTAGAATCGACTGTCTATCCAATAATCTCGACGACCAACACATAAACTTCTGGATAGGATGCTAATTACCTTTTAAATATTCAAAGAAGTAATATAATATGGTAAATAATCACTATCTTTTTGGAGCAGTATTACTTATGGTTATGTTTATGGGAGAGGGTATTTGTGCTCTCGAACCTAAGCAAGTATCTTCATCTTATTTCTTTGACCACTATATGGAAAATACAACCCATATTGACATTTTTGAAAATGGAATGGCCCAGATTTATGTTAATAATGCTACAACGCCAACTTATTTTCTGAACACCACAGAAGAAACAGATTTTGAGTATAAATTGGGCCAAACCAATTATCCTTATGATGTCGTCCATAAACCAACGCCTAGCAATAAAGGGGGGGGGATGGAAAATTATTTATTTATTTTAATCTTCTTATATTTTTTGCTGACAATGAACAAAGAATCCCGCCACACAGGTTGTATCATTTCCGAGGATAATGTTTCTGTGAGATTAAAAGATGTTGCAGGATTAGAAGATGTAAAAAAAGAAGTATTTGAATTTGTCGATTT
>JABSPR010000063.1 GCA_013214975.1 Flavobacteriales bacterium | reverse complement strand
GTAGTTTGTGTTGAAGTTACATCAGGATAAAGAGTACCACCAGTAGTAGTGACAGCTATCGCTCCGTCTTCAGAACCTGGTGCACCACATGAAAATTCGTTGGTTACATTATCAACTGTAACGATAATTTCATCCGGACCATTTACCGTTGCTAAACATGTAAAGACGTCACCCATCCCAGTTTCGGTAACTGTAACCTCATAAGTTCCTGCAAGAACACCTACGTGAGTAAAGCTTACATCATTACTTGTTTCATCTGGTACAACTCCATCCCATTGAATATCGTAAGGAGCTACGGAAGTATTAATCATCATGTCTAATTGACCCGTCCCATCACCAAAACAAGTAATATGAGACGGTGTTAAAGAACAACTTGGTCCACAATTTGGACTTAGAACAAGATCGTTCGTACTATTGCCTGTTGTTTGCCCTCCTGATCCTACGGCATTTGGCACACCATTCGCATCAACACCACCAACCAACATATAAGACGTGGTGCCCGTAGCGGGGCCAGTTTGCCCAGCGTCACATACTGCATCGGTATATACATCGCCATATGTAAATCCAAAGCCGCCTTCCACGGCATCAGGACATCCATCATTATCAGAGTCCCAATCTTGATAATCTGGCATCCCATCACTATCGGTATCTAATGCATCACATACACTTGCTGGATCAACCGCTATAGCGTACTGCGAAGAATTTGAACCTGGGTGCATCATTATATTAACTTCCGTGACACCAAAGAAATCAATAAACCAAGTTTGTTTACTACCTTGTTCAACACCACCATCATAGTCAATATGAGCTGTAGCCGTACCCGTAACAGTACTGGAGTTTCCAGGTCCATATGTAGACCCAATAGGCATATCATTAACTCCTCCAACACCAAGTCCTGGTGTATATTGATAATCACAACCGTCGGTTTCTATAAAAATATCATCATCTTTTTCGTTCCAGTAGTCATATATACAACCAAAAACCTGTGGGCTTACTCCTGTGAACGCTTGCGGAGTTGAAGCTACTCGGATATTTACAGGTACATCAAACATCATATGGAAATTTTGATCGTCTACCACTGCTGGTTCTACATAACCATTATTACCCATACAATTGTCACCCCAACCACCATTGGACATAATAATTACACCATCTTCTCTACCACCAGCTGCGTCATCTGTTATTGTATAACCTATTGGAGGAGCAGTTCCTCCGCACCCAGTATTATCAACTTGTCCAGTCCGTGGTACTGGTCCTCCTCCATCATGCGCTGGAACTGAACTTACCATACCCCAATCACCTGCAACAGTTTGCGGAAGCCCCTCATCTACATCTAAAATACCATCATTATCATCGTCATCGTCTACTGAGTCGGGATATCCATCGCAATCAAAGTCAGGACCAGTACATTGACTGTAAACTGGGGTAGCGATAGTAAATAGACTTATTACTATAACGCTTAATATTTTATTGAAACGTGAACTCATATCAATCATTTTTTATTTGGTCTAACCAGCTTCTGTATATCTAATACACTACCAATTCCAGTTTGTCTAAAAAAAACTAACGTTTTTATTAATTAAACATGCGACAACTAAGATAAAAATAAATATAATAGCTTAATTACCAGTATTTATTTCACTTTATTCATGATTTACTAGTTTTCATTTACTCAAATATATACTCGCATTATGCTTACCTGATTTTTCTATGGCCGCTTTCCGAGTAAGTATTTTTATATACGATAAACAATAAAAGGGGTTGTGTTATTTATAATACAAGCCTTCTTTATATTATTTGTTTTGAGTGAGTTGGCAACCTTTATAGAACCATCTCCCTATTTTTCGATAAGTCAGTATGTTCCCAAAATTAGTTTCTATTACAAAACTCCTAAGCTATCCATTCTTAGATCTAAGAATGGATAGCTAATCAAAAAAATCCCTATTTGATAATTTCTAGTCCATTATCCATCAAAATCAATGTTGACTCAATCACTTTTTTGCGCCATTCGTAGATGATTTTTTGATTAAGAACTTCTAGCCTTGGTTTGTCGTCTGTTAATACCTCTATATCTGGTTCATCACTTGTTAAAAAGCGACTTTTCACAACCCTATCCGCATACTTTTCACAACAAGAATTTAATCTTTTATACGTTAGTATATTCAAGTCTTGGCGGAGCTTTGAATCTCTATTCTCTCCAATAAACACCACATCCCCAGAACTTTCTGATATTTTGTTCGACCAGGCTGTAGTATTAAGTCCACTTTGTTTAATGGTTTGAAAAATAGTTGTGAAAGTCAATATATCTCCAGCGGTTCTACCTTGATAATTCACAAGCAACATTCCGTTGACTTTAAGTCGGCTTTTTATCTGCTTAAAGCTTTCGACAGAGAACATATTCGATGGCTGCACTTCTCCTTTAAGTAAATCCAAAACAATTAGATCGTATTTCTTCATTGTGGTATTAATATAATGTCTTGCATCATCTACAATAAAATTATTTCTCTTCTGATATCCTAAATGCTTGATCGCTATATCTTCCATTCTTCCATCAATTTCCACTATATCTAGTGCAAATCCTAAATCCGCTAATTCTCTTGCCATACTTCCACCTCCAAAACCACATAATAATACTGTAGAGCCTTTGGGCTTTGTAGACGACAAAATTGACAAGTTGTGAATATAACTCCAGTTCGCTGTTAAATTCTTATCGTGGTTAATTATCGTTTGACTAACATTATTGACGAGCAATCGTGTTACAACAAACTCCTGCCTGGGGGAGCGTAGACGATCAATTCTAATTTGGCCAAGAAGGCCTTCTGTCTTATAAATTTCAACATATGGTTTATCTTCCTCATACATAACATCTACAAACATTACGAAATAAGAAATAAGAAATAAAATGCCAAACAGAATAGCGGTACGCATTTTCTGTTTGTTGAAAAGAACAATATTCGTTGCTAAAAAGAGAACCCATGAAACAAAAATAATCGGGTTAAACACTCCCCAGTTTGGTATTACCACAAAACCTAAATAAAAAGTGGATACAATTCCTCCTAATGTGGAAATTGAATAAACCAATCCGGATGCTTTCCCAGGATCTTTTAATTCGATTGAAACAACTTTTATAATCAGTGCTGATGTCGCACCAAGGCATACCAAACTAGGAAACACAATTACCATAGATGCAATGGTGCAACCTAAAATAATCTCCAAACTAGAAATCAATACAAGAAAAGGCTGGGCAACAACTGGAATCAATGCGATAAATAATGCAGCAAAATAAAACAAGTCAAGAATTACGGAATTAGGTTTCGATACCTTTTCACATAACCACGATCCAAAAAAATAACCAATGGCTAATCCAAATAATGTTACAGATAAAAGGGTAGTCCACATGATTAATGAGCTGCCATAAAATGGAACTATAGCTCTAGCGCCAAGAAGTTCAACTGCCATAACAGTTGCCCCTTCGATAAATGCAATTAAAAGAAATTTATTTTTCATTGCTTTCTTTGTATTGAATAAAGCAGGGTAAATATCGTGTTTTACTGCTATTACTTCTCTTTCCCTCGGTGGGTGAATGTAAAGATTCTATTTGTAAAAATTATTTAACCTGTCCTGATTTACATTATCCTACACATCCCAAAAATGAATATAAATAAAGGGGTTGTGATATAATTCACAACCCCTTTATTTTGTTTTTTGTTAAGTACTCTCGCCTACCTAATAATAGTTAACTCATCAGATTGGCGACAGAAGCCTTTTTAGCATTAATCTCTACGAAGCCAGTTTTTCAATTCTACTTTCCTTGATGATTTTTTTCTTCCTTACAGTAGTTTTCTTACTCCAATGTCGAACATCTAAATACACATTAATTTCTGCAGATTGCACACCATCAATAGAATAAATGTGCTTATCCATTAATTGAATTAACTGACCATTATCACTACAGGATAACAAGACTTCAATTGTTTTGGAACTTGGTGCAAGAGCAACAAAACCAACCTCCTTTAATTTAACCAACTCTGAAATAACAGATTCCACGAGATAAGCAGGTTCAACAAATAAATTAACTCGAGCGTTAGTGTCATTTACTACAGTTTTCTTTTCCACCATAGTAGGTGTATTAAGAACTCGAATATTCATTGATTCCAAATTGGATTGTTTCATAATTGCAAATTGTATTGTCTTGTTTTCTAGAATACTAGCTGATTCAAAATTAATTAATTAAATTCTATTTTTACGTATGCACCTTAATATTATTGCACATAATAGTGCTCTTTGTTAATAATATTCACTTTAACGCAGCTTTTGTAAAAGAGAAAAAGGATATTTATCAAGCTCAATAAAAATTAAGGTATTTTAGTAAATGGAGAAGTGAACTAATTGTGGTTGCTTCGATGCAAAGAGATAAGTAAATCGCTATATGACTGAGTATAAATTAGACGATCAAGACAAGATTATAATAAGCCATTTACAAAAGGATGGTAGAAAGTCTTATAAAGATATAGCCGATGAGATGGGCGTTTCGAACGTATCTGTTCACAATCGATATAAAAGATTAATTAAGGAAAATATTCTGCACATTGTAGGATGGGCTAACCCTAAAGATCTTGATCTAAATTGCCATGCACTTGTATTGCTAAATATTGATACCAGCAAACATCTCGAAAACGCAATAAACTCTTTGGCCAAACTTAAATGGGTGGACATGGTTTGCGTTACTGCTGGTAAATTTATTCTAGAGGTGGAAATATTATGTCGCGACAACGAACATTTATTCGACATTGTAAATGAGTCTATAATGAGCCTCGACGGGATAACAGATACACATATAACACCTTACCTTGAGGTGTATTTTGACGATGAAGATAATACGGGGACGTCCGTTCCTGTTTTCAGGGGTCTCGACGCGACCGATAACAAGAACAAGAAATTAGATGAAACGCATTTAAAACTGATTGATCAGATACAAGCGGATGGGCGTAAATCTTTCAAGGATATTGCCAAAGCAATAAATGTATCTGTAAACACAATACGATCTAGAGTTGAATACCTGATTAATCATAACATCATTACTGTTTATGCTTGGGTGCAGCCTAAATACCTTGGATTTGGAAGTTTCTGCAGAGTACTAATCTTTCTAAAATCAACTGACCACCTTCAACAAGTAGTCCGTGATTTAGCCCAAATTAAGTACGTGAGATATATCGCTTCATCGTCAGAGAGGCATCAAATTGAAATAACAATGCTCTGTGAGGACAACTTTCATATGCAACAAGTTAGAGTAAATGACATTCATGGTATTGAAGGAGTAGTCGACACAGAAGTTATTACGTATTTAAAAGTACTAGTTCATAATGGTCGTGATGTTAGAATTAAATAACTAACAATACCGATTTAATTACTCTTCTATCTTGCGATAGAAGTTAAACTCAAAATGAAAAACGCTCTTACTTCATTTCTTTTATTATTCTGCTGCCAGGTATTCTGCTCTGGACAAACATTACCCATTGGCTTCCCTACATTCCAAATAAACAATTACGGACCTACAGCCAAAGGAGATATTTTCATGACAACCGGAGTGGCTCCCCAGGTAGATTACCATTATGTAATAGACGGCGTTGGCAATGTTATATACTACGGATTAGGTGACTTTAGAGATCTTAAGATGATTAACGATTCTCAATTATGCTACTTCGACATGGATAAAGAAAAGCACTTTATTATAGATACAACTTTCGTTATTCAAGATTCAATAGAGTGCGGAAATGGATTGACTACAGATTTCCACGATATATATTTTCAAAATAACGGCAATCCCGTCTTAATATGTAACGATGAAGCCATACAAGATTCGGTAGAGTTTGGAGGGGCAATGTGGTATGATGTTACTGAGAGAGGCTACTACATACAAGAACAAGACATAACGACTAAACAGATATTATTCGAATGGAGCACTTGGGATTATTATGATCCCTCAGAAAATGAACATGGGCCAGGCTTCCCTTTAGTATGGGTAGATTACATACATGCTAATTCCATCACAGGAACAAAAGATGGAAACTTTCTTTTTTCGGCAAAGAAAATGGATGAAATCACCAAAATTAGCCGATCAGACTCTAGTATTATTTGGAGACTAGGGGGCCCAGCTGGCCAATTCACCTTTATTAATGACTCGGTCCCATTTTGTTCTCAGCACAGCGTTACAGAACTCGAAAATGGAAACATCTTACTCTATGATAACGCAAGTATTTCTGCACATACCCCTCGTGTAGTTGAGTACGAAATAGATACAGCCTTAATGACTGCTACACCTGTTTGGGAACAGAATAATGCGTTGGTAACCTATTCTCCGAATAGAGGAAACGTACAATCCTTACCAAATGGCAATCGCTTAGTTAGTTGGGGTGGTGTTAATACAGATTCACCAAACGTAACAGAATTTGATTCGTTAGGAAACAAAGTTTTTGAATTATATATAGATAGTGGGGCGTCGGGAGTAGCTTATACCTACAGAGCATTTCGTTTTGAATGGGGAGATGACCTAATAACTTTTCTAAAGGATCACTCTACACCATTAGATTTCCAATCCCGGAATTACCCAAATCCTTTTGATGAACGAACAACTATCCCATTTGAGCTTAATAAAGAAGATCACGTTACGATAACAGTTTCAAATTTGGAAGGAATATTAATCTCAACCCTATTAAATACTAATTTACCTAGAGGCCAACATCAAGTAGTCTTTAATAGGCAAAACTTGGCATCGGGTATTTATATCTATACTATTTCCACTACCAAATCTACCGTGTCTAACAAAATGATTATTCGATAATCTGTTCTTCAGGATTAGCCATAGATTCTTGTTCTCTCTTTAACTTACTTTCTTTCTCCGTTAATATTTTATTAAGAATAGAAAAATACCGATTTAGAAACGTGTAGGTTCTTTCTTTATCTGAATCAAAAGTTTTAAACTCTTTTTTCAACGTTGATACTACATCGGGAATAATATCAATATGTTTCGTACTCCCTATATTCATTCGCATCGACTGTAGCTTTGCCGAATTAGGAAAATTTGATATTGCTGCAGAAAGTTCTGCATTCTCGTAAGTCAGTTGATCTCTGAAGCTACCCAAATATTTTATTGCATACCCCTCATCCTTAAATTCGATCCAACCGGTTTTCCACATATTTGCCATAACAGATACACCTTTAGTATAGCCCTTTAAATCTGCATAAATTTTAAAAAGTTCGATGCTTTTAAAACTGAATGCCAATTCCACCATTTCATTTCCTCTTGAAATATAAAAATCACGGGCATTGATGGCTCTAGTAAAGAATGCCATGTTTAACAAGTCAGCCGTAACATTACCATGATTTGGAAATCTAAAGCCATTAATCAATATTTCTGCTCTGTAAAGCATCGATTGAATTGAATCAGCACTGGGATTCAGTGGTATCAAGTGCTTAATGTAATTATAGGTACCCAATTCGGAATAAGGATAACTAAACTCTCCAAATGTTTTTTTAACCAAATCTAAATCAGGCCTAATAAATGCCTCTTGAATACCTGTGTTCCAAATACTATATTCCCAATTCAAGTCCAAATACAACAAATCGTAAGCACTTTTCACGTCTTCATTTTTAACTTTTTCTATGAGCTCAGATCTATATTTATGTTGATCCGACTTAGCTCGTATGTTGTGCATCGCCAGATGAATATTATTTGCATTTTTATCCGGATCGTGTTTAGTCCAATAATAATATGCCGCTCTGTAATCGTTTACATTTAAATAACATTCAGCCAATCCATAATTAACCCTAAAATCTTCATGATGGTATTTCTGGTATTCTAGATAAAATGGTATTGCTACATCGTAATAACCATTTCTATGTAATGCCATTGCATAGGCAATATTAAACCTCAATTCCTCCGGAACTTGCCTTAAAGCATCCTCAACCAATAAGAAAGATTTTGCAGGATCCTTGTGAAATATAAGCCCGCCAACAATACTCTTCTGGTATGGTCCGTTTGCAGCATCTATTAGTTGATCTATGCAGTAATCGCAATCTTCGAAGGGTAAACATTCATTATCGAAAATATCTATATATGGTTTCAAATATTGATTTGCGTTCTCGAGCTTCTCCAAATTATCTATTAATATGCCATTAAAAGGTCTTACTATGGGATCCGACTCACAACCAAAGAGAATTGAAATACAGAAAGCTAAAACTAGATACTTATACATATTGTGTACTGATTTTTTTCGAGAATTCAATATTAGGTATTTATTATTGAGATAATGATCTTCTTGATCCCTGATTCAAGTTTCTACTTAATAAAAAGCTCCTTACTGCTAGCAATTATCTAATAATAAGGAGTCCTTATTTTTGCGAGCACTTTCGCTCAAGTTGTCATCGCTTTATTTTACAGAAGTCACCAGATGAACATTCAACTCGAAGTCATCGTAAATCATTTTATTGCCTAAGCCCTCGAAGAAACTACCAGATCCATACTTCACATCGTATTTAGATCTGTCTACAATTAGCTTCGCATCAAAAGGAACCTCATCGCCAGATGTTTTTGAAGTTGCCTTAAACTCAATTGGATTAGTGATCCCTTTGATCGTTAACTTAGCTTTTACATCATACGCTCCACTCCCCTCTTTACTCACATTAGTAATTACCAATTTAGCTATTTTATGTTCTGCTGTTCCAAAAAAGTCGGGAGAGTTAAGGTGGCCTTCTAATTTATCAGCCATCTCCCCTTACATATCCGTTACTTTAAGAGAAGTCATATCTACAGTAAACTCCCCTCCAGTTAAGGAACCCTTATCGAACGTTAAGCAGTGATCCTTAAAACTGATTTCTCCTGAATGTTGCCCCGTTACTTTTTTCGCAAGCCATTTAATGCTTGATGTTTTAACTACTGTTTCCGATTTTACTGCCGCACGATTAGACATTAATTAGTACTGATACAGAAAATAATGCTCCAGTTAACACAGCTGAGAAACCTATTTTTCCTAGTTTGAAATTTAATTTTATCTCTTTCATGTTTTCTGATTTTTAGTCTTTATTAATTATTTAATTGCTTCTTGAAAAGCGTTAACTGCTGATTCCATTTTAGCACGCTCCTCTTTATTCTCTATTTTTTTTGTTTCCTTATTAAAATTTTGATGAAAGCTTGGCAGACTATATGTTGACTTTATATCTCCATCAAAATACCCCATTAAGCCTTCCAATGCTTTTAAAGCACCAGCTCCTGCTCTTCCTCCAGGAGATGTACTTAATAATAAAACAGGTTTCCCTTTTAAAAACTTTCCGTCGGCTCTAGAAAACCAGTCCAATAAGTTTTTAAAGATTGCTGGCAAGTAACCATTGTGCTCTGGTGTAGAAAATACGATCGCATCATGTGCATCTATTTGCTCCAATATACTTGTTACCTCTTTTGGTATTCCACCCAAAGCTTCTAACTGTGCAGAATAAAACGGAACCTCCACGGTTAGCAAATCCAAGATCTCATTTTCGGTTCCTAAATTATTCAACACTGCTTCCGTTAAACTTCTATTAATTGATTCAGCGCTATTGCTACCTACTATTGCTAATGTTTTACTCATGGCTTTTTTTATTTCTATTTATCGTTGCGACATCATTTGTAATTACAAATACTGGTTTAAAAAAAACCGCTAGCCTCTTATTTTATCTAAAATTCCACTTAGCTGCTTGGCCTCTTTAACTGTAATCGTTTTTTCATGGGTTCTTAAACTCTCCATTTTTGCACCAATTTTATCCACCAATTTTATTCCCTGTTTATTTAATTGAATGTTTATCATTCGTCTATTCTCCTGATTAGTTCCTCTGGTAATCACTCCCATTTTATCTAGCTTATCCAATAAACGAGTAAGGTCTCCCCTCTTATTTAATAAAACTTCCTTTATCTCACCCGGACAAGCAGCCTCCGGATATCTTCCTTTTAAAATCCTAAGAATATTATAATGTTGTTCATTAATATTAAACGGTTTCAAAACTTGAATACTTCGATCGATCAACAGGTTTCCGGTGTACATCAAATTAACATAAGCTTTATGTTGCTCTGATTTAAAAGGAGTTTTTTGTTTTATTTCGTCTTCGAATTTCATCCGTACTTCCGTTATTTGTAATTACACAATGTAATTAATTAACTTCCAAACTTTGTATAATTATACTATTCAAATATGAGAATGTAATTACATTTAATAACTACTGTAGAAGTCCGAAATAGATGACAGGTTACACGTCTTCCTTATAACTATATTCGCCACAAATAAAATTAGGATATGGAAATTCAAGAGTTTGCACTACGTCTTTTAATCGCTACAGGATCAGGATTGGTAATTGGTTTTGAAAGGCGATGGAATCACAAATCAGCTGGACTTAGGACCAATACTTTAGTCGCAATTGGTTCAGCAATGTTTGTGATGCTCTCTATTAATCTCACAGAAGAAGGTGGAGATGTGACTAGAATAATTGGACAAGTTGTAACTGGAATTGGGTTTTTAGGTGCTGGAATTATATTTAAAGAGGGCATTAACATCTATGGGCTTACCACAGCAGCAACAATTTGGTGTAGTTGTGCTGTCGGTTGTATGGCGGCCGCAGGACTGTACATAGAAACTGTGATCTGTGTTACATTAATTGTTCTGGTAAATACTTTATTAAAACTATTCGACAATTGGTTAATTAGAAAGATGAATAAGAGGGGAAAGAATGATGACGAGGGCTGATGCTCTAACCAATCAACGTGATGGACTAGCGATCTGGTATTAAAACCAACTCTGCCTTAATTGTACTCTTCTTAACCACTGTACTTAGAGTTAATTCCTTACCAAAGAATTTTGATTTAGAGCCTTTGATGATTACTTCTTTATAAGCACGATCTGGGAAAAAATAGAACTTTCCGTTCGCATCTGTCAACGAATTATCAATCTCATTCGCACCATCAAAGATCGAAATATATGCTCTTTCAATAGGATTCCCATCTTTATCTAGAACGGTTCCATTAATTGTTTTACCAAATATATCTTTCAAAACTTCTATCCGATAGATGTCGTCACTCCCCTTTCCTCTTTTCCGATTTGAGGATAAATAACCTTTCTTCAGATCTTCGTCCATGATAATTGCAAAATCATCCTTAGGTCCATTAATCGGACTCGACATATTTACTATCTCACCTGGAACATCCTTTTCAAAATAACAGAAAAAGATATCTCTTCCACCCAGACCGATATGACCATCAGAAGCAAAGAACAACAAACCTGTTGAATGGATAAAAGGAAACATTTCATCTCTAGATGTATTGATTTTATCTCCCAAGTTAAACGGCTTCCCCCAGTTCCCATCTCTTGTTCTCACTAC
>JABSPR010000062.1 GCA_013214975.1 Flavobacteriales bacterium | reverse complement strand
TTCGCACTAACATTTGCATAATCCCATTCTCTGTCATCTTCAGGATTATACCATGTCCATAGTTCTAATGGATTAACGCCTTCGATATCATCAGTGTGAGGAAGTGTTAATGCTTGGTTAGATATTATTGTAAGAACCTGGGCAGCGTAATTAGTATTACTTCCACCATTATTAGTCGCAATTAGTTCCACTCCAAATCCACCATACCCAGGAAATGTAAAAGATGGGTTTTGGGCATAAGATACGGCGACCCAATTACCCCATTCATCATAAATATTCCACTCCCAACTTGTAGGTCCATTAGTTGAATAATCGGTAAAGTTTATTGTTGATCCTGAGCATGCAATGTATTTATCTAAACCAAAATAGGCAAGTGGTCCGTTTGTAGGTATATGAACTGTAGAAGATAGGAGATCAAGTCTTCTCGGACATACATCCATAACAGTTCTCATTCTTGTCTTTTGGTCTTGTGTAAAGATGTTCATGCAGTAATCGTCGGTGTAGTCCATGTAATTTTCTACCATGTCATCACCTGCATATAACGTGCAAGAGTTTTCTGATGGACAACCATAATTCTCATATTGAGCTTGTGGTGTATCGTTACAATAGTCATCCATAGAACAGTCACCATCTCCCCATATATGTCTTAGTCCCAACCAATGGCCAACCTCGTGCGTAAGTGTTCTTCCTCCATCAAATGGGGCTTGCACACTTCCTGTTGTTCCAAAAGCTGAAGCTCTGCAAACAACTCCATCGGTAATAGCTAATCCACTATTGGCATCGGTTCCAGCCAAACCGGATAAAGAAGGGAATTGTGCGTAACCCAAGTTTGTACTCATGTTGCCACCATAATTAACAGTCCATATATTGAAATATTGATTTGGGTCCCATTGAGTTTGTGGTTTTAAATCATCTTCTAACTCATTAATTTCGTTCCAAGAAGTGACTCCTCCATTTACTCTTTCTATTCCAGGTTCCGGTAGTGTATTTCCTTGAGGATCTATCAAAGCCATTGCAAATTCAATTTCAATATCTGCTCCATCTGGGTGGGTGTTGTACCCATTAGTACCAAACATTCTTCTGAAATCTTCATTTAGCACATCAATCTGTGAGTTAACCTGAGCTTGAGATATATTAGATCCAGATCCTACTGGTTCGCCGTTGTGAACAACGTGTACAATTACTGGTATGGTAATTAAGACTGACTTAGACTGAACTATATTAGAAGCTGATCCTTGGTTATTTGTTATTGCATTTTGAAGTTGAGTCTCAAAATCAGCTAATGAACCCATGTTAGGATACTTTGCTCTGAGAAGCGCATCATTTTCCATTGATTCACAATCCTTGCTACTTATAGCTGCGGAAACAGCTTGTGAAGGACTTGCGCTGTTCGACTTACTTATGTTCAGTGTGCCAATATTAGAATGAGGTGAAAATACATGTGGCGTTTGAGCTGAAAGATTAATTACAGCGAGAAAATAGATAGCGATAAATATTAGTTTATTTATTTTCATAACTTCTTGATTTTCATAACTTCTTTAGTAATTAATGTAATGTTTAAGTTTAGGTCATTTTCTTCTGAATTATCAAATTTAACTTCGATTTTATTACTTGAATTAGAAGTCCATTTTCCAATAACAATGTCTGGAATATCTGTTATTCCAATTTTTATTAGAGCAAAAATGCCATCTTCTTTTATTTCAAATCCTCTACGTCCTCGAGAAGGAGGAAATTGGTAAGTAGAAGGTCTATATACTTTAATATACTCTGTGTCTTCTTCCCGAGAATGCAGCCATTTATTATAAACATGCTTGCTTACACTTTCTGCTTTAATACTTTCAGCAGCCTTTTGGTTACAAGAAAAAAAAAAGAATAAAGCCAGTAGTATATTTAGTCGGATCATAATAGAAAAAATCTAGCATCTAAATTAGCATTTTAATACAAGGAAAAGAATGTATTAATACTGAAAATGAGGAGTATGTAAAGGAATTCAGATCATGTTAGTTAACGTAAATAATGTGCTCCCATGGTCTCTGACTTCTATTATATTGACATCTTTAAAAGATGGCATACGACGAATATTTAGCAGAATAAATACACAACACTTAATGAGTTAAACGCCTTTCACACGTCTAAAAACATGATGAGAGGGCATTTATTCCAAGTAGACAACAAGATGCTATGCGGTATTCATAACAATAAGAAGTTTGGAGATAGTCTGCTAATGGTACGAACAGGAGAGGATGCTTATATAAATGAAATTAAGAAGGAGTGTTGTTTACCAATAGACTCCACAGGAAGACCAATGAAAGGTTATATATACGTGACTCCAGACGGATTCGATATGGAAGAGGATTTGGCTTATTGGTTACAACTTGCATTAGACTTCAACCCTTTTGTAAAAGCAAGTCCAAGCAAGAGGAAGAAAAAGTAAAGCTTCGTTAATGGGCTATGTATTCTATTGGTAAACAATAACTTAATTCTTGTCGAATAATCGAATCTTACCCACGCGCTGTGTTTATCTTTGACGCAAACAAGGGTAAATAAACCAACTGTACTTCCATGACTTTACAAAAAGCACTAATCGTTTCTATCGTAATAGACGCAATCTATTTTTTGTCTGGATTTGCAAATGGTTGGGATAATGAATCTTCCAGTCTAATTACAGCTGCAGTGAATTAGCTCTCTTCTTCGAAGTACACTTTGTAATACTTCATTTTTCGTTCTTCATCGAAACCTTTCTCTATCAGATCATGGTCACCATGGATGTATATGTGAAAGTTCTTATCGAGTTTTAAAACACTTTTGTAAACCTTCGCACCTTTGTTAACCGCTTTAGGTGAAATGGTAAACGATTCCGTTTCAATTGGTTTTTCTGGCTGAACTTCTTCTCTATAAGCATGAAATGAGCTGATTACTTCTTCGTTTGCAAGAACTTCTTCAGAGAAGTTATCCATATTAAACTCCTCATTCCCTTTAAAGTAAGAGAGAGAAGTATTCAATAAATTAATCTGATCTGCTCTCGATATTTCAAACTCTGTTGGTAGTTTGTTTACCACAAAGTCTTTACAAACATTCATAACACTCTCTGTGCTGTGGTAATCGTCGGCTTTTGGCTCTACGCTTAAGAAATCATTTTGCCAATATTCGGTATCAGCTCCGTTTCTTTCAAAAGTAAATACCTTGTATCCATCGTTATAATCGTCGTTAAAAACGATACACCCTTTATCTAGTTTACTTGGACTGATGCCTTTATTTAAATTAACTTGGAAATAATCCGCCTTATCATTTATATTGAAGAATGTGTCTTTTGCTTCCGATTTAAATATCCCCACAGCATTACTAGTAACGCCGTCCATCTCCACATCATTTAATAAAACGATAAAGAGTTCACCAAACTTTATTCCTGGGTGTCTTGTTGAATCGTATAAGTGTTTAGCTATGTTAATGGAATTTTCAACGAAAGCATCTTCTTTCATTATCTTATCGGCACAAACAAATACTTCATTCATTGTCATGCTTATCTCATGACGAAATCTGTTTGCATTCCAAATTCCTTTAAACGGATTGAGGAAATACTTCTTTAATTCGATTTCTACATCATCCGAAAAGTTTAATGCTGATTTAGATAATCGAAGATCTTCATCTCTGTTTTTATTCCCTACACGATGTACAATACATCTCTCGATTGATGTTCTACTAAGATTCATAATTAGACATTAAATTTACACTCGATGTATAAGTGGATTGAAATTAAGATGGCAAATTTAATTAATTATTTACCCTCTGCTTACGATATTTTCAATTCCCATTCGTCCTTATAGTATATTGAATTAAATGAGTAGAGAGCACTAATGAAAATTAAAGCAATTATTACGGGATCCACTGGTATGGTGGGAAAAGGAGTCCTTTTAGAATGTCTTGATCATCCCGAAGTGGAAGAAGTTCTTGTTTTAAATAGAAGGCCTATTGGCTTAAAACATCCAGAATTGAAAGAGGTTATTGTAAATGATTATGCTGATCTAGCCAGTCAGGTGCTCGATTTAAATGGATACAATGCGTGTTTTCATTGTATGGGGGTGTCGGTAGTTGGACTATCGGAAGAGAAGTACACAGCAATAACATATGAAGCAACATCTATTTTGTCCGAACTTCTTTATGGTCTTAATCCAGATTTAGTCTTCAATTATGTGTCAGGAACAGGTACAGATAGTAGCGAGAAAGGTTCTTTGATGTGGGCAAGAGTTAAAGGTCGTGCAGAAAACAAAATTTTAAATCAAGGATTTAAGGATGCCTATGCTTTTAGACCTGGAGCTATTATTCCAGAAAGAGGTATCAAATCGAGTACATTGATGTACAATCTATTTTATATTATTAGCAGGCCTCTATTCCCGCTTTTAAGAAGAATGGATTCTATAACAACATCTTCTAGATTAGGACAGGCTATGATTAACAGTGTTCTGAGAGGAACACCACTAAAGCATTTAGAGAATACAGATATTAACTCCCTGGCAACAATAAGTTAGAAATGATAAAGAAAATATTTTAAATGATAGGGTTAATTATAAGAGGTCTTATTGCCATAATAGTTGTTTGTTGGTTTGATTTTCGTGAGCTTGAGTGCTGAGTTTGGTGGAGGCCATACAAAAGCGGATAAGTTGGGGTACAGCGAATCCGGACATTATAAAGAAGGGAGGTTCATAAATCTAATTACCACCAAAATGGACATGGGCTTCAAGAACATGTTTACCACAATCAAAGAATTTTCTGAAAGTAGACCAGGAAAATTCCCTAGCGCAGAACTGCTAATTAACTATGTCAATTCATTAGAAATTGTAAATAACAGAGCACCACGATTAATCTGGTTTGGGCATTCTGCATTTCTATTACAATTTGATGGCAAGACAATATTACTAGATCCAATGTTAGGCAAGACACCGGCACCACATCCTTTATTAGAAACCAATGGATACAGTAAAGCGCTTTCAATTGAAATAGAGAAATTGCCTTCGATAGATGCCATTATTATATCTCATGATCATTATGATCACTTAGATTATGGATCAATTAAGAAACTTAAAGACAAGACTAAAATGTTTTTTGTTCCATTAGGAGTTAGAGGACATTTACTCGCATGGGGGCATACCTAAAAAGAAAATTGTAGAGCTTAGCTGGTGGGATGAATCTGAATTGGAAGGCATTAAATTAACACTAACTCCTTCACGTCATTTTTCGGGTAGAGGACTCACAGATAATTTTGCAACAATGTGGGGATCATGGGTTATAAAAGGAAAGGATAAGAATATCTATTTCAGTGGAGATAGCGGATATGGTCCTCATTTTAAAGAAATAGGAGCGAAGTATGGCCCATTTGATTTCGCAATGATGGAGTGCGGATAATACAATGATAAATGGGCTGCCATACATATGACTTCGGAAGAATCAGCACAAGCCGCTGTAGATATTAAAACTGAAGTAATGATGCCAATCCATTGGGGAGCATTTACATTATCCTTGCACAATTGGAACGATCCAGTTATTAGAGTAACTAAGGCTGCAAGAGAACTTGAAATGGCGATCACCGTTCCTGTAATTGGAGATCCGATTGAGTTAGAGGATCAGACCTACTATACAGAGCCTTGGTGGATGAATATATAAAATATAGTTTCTAAATAGAGCTGTACTGTACACCGAATCAAGTAATTTCGTGCGTACTCTATTAGCAACTATCCATGTGTTATTCTCTTAAAAAGCCACTGTTTATATTCTTTATTATATTCAGTTTCCTAACAGTATCATGTAATAGCTGGAATAATTGTAATTCTGAAATTTCGCTGTTGGAAATAGGAATAGATCTTTTGAAAATCGATTTGAAAACGACAGAAAAGAATGCAGAGACTTTTACTAATATTCTTAACGATGTTTATAAGAATCGTGAGCAAATAGAAAAAAGAAAGCAAAAGGTGCGTCTTCTAATGACTAAAGGATTAGCAATTTCGCAAGAAGGGCAGGAAGAAGTTGTAAATGAAATGAAAGCCATTAATTCCTTGCAAGCCGCTAATAAACAGAAATTAGAAGTTATTAGTTCTCAAACTGATTCGATAGGCAATCTAAATATTTCTGGAATAATTGAAGATCTAAATGAATCAAACAGTATATCAACAAACGATATAAGTAATTTGAAAGACGAGCTAGTGAATTTGAATTTCCAGCTTGATGTTCTAAACTTCAAACTAGATAGTATTTCGTTTGAACAAATTATATCGTCAGGTGTAGTTGAGTTATTTGAATATGAGAAGAGTACGGCTTTCTATTGCATAGGGACATACAATGAACTCAGTAAGCAAAATATATTGAAGCGTAAGGGAGGAGTTGTAGGATTAGGTAGAGTTTCCGTTATTGTTAAAAATTTCAATAAAGAGACTTTCAAAAGGATAAATATCAACAAATTATCTCAAATTAAAACTTCATCTAAATCTCTCGAAATATTATCAAATCATCCAATATCGTCTTATGAAATTGAGGATTCTCCGGAGGGGAAAATATTAATTATTAAAGATAATATGCTTTTTTGCAATCAACTAACTACTTAGTTATTGTAAAAGAAGACTAACGAATTGTTCAATTAAATTCTCTCCTCCCCATGAAACAATCACAAGCACTCGACATTCTTAAAACCGGTGAGAACGTATTTCTAACGGGGTCTGCGGGAGCAGGTAAAACTCATGTGCTTAACCAATATATCCAATATTTAAAGGAGCGGAAAGTACCAGTAGCTGTTACTGCATCTACAGGAATTGCCGCGACTCATATGAATGGCATGACTATCCATGCATGGAGTGGAATGGGGGTGAAAGACAGAATCACGAAAGGTGATTTGAACTCGATGAAAACAAAGAAATATCTAAAAGATCAACTGGATAAATCGAAGGTTTTAATAATTGATGAAATATCCATGCTTCATCTCAATCAACTTAATTCGGTTAATACCATTCTCCAACATTTCAAACAAAATGGAGATGCCTTCGGAAGTATACAGGTGGTTTTTTCTGGCGATTTTTTTCAATTGCCTCCAGTTGGCAACGAACCGAATAGCAAGAAGTTTGCGTTTATGTCGCCGGCATGGCTAGAAGCAAATCTTACCATTTGCTACTTAACTGAACAATATCGCCAAACAGGTAACGAGCTAAACGAAATTCTTAATGAAGTTCGATCTGGTGGGATATCTGCTCGTTCCAGACAATTACTTGAGAGTGCGGCAAACACAACTCTAACTGGCAAAGGGGTACTTACGCGATTATACACACATAATTACGATGTAGATACAATCAATAACAAAGAGATTAATATGCTTACTGGGCAGCTTAGAATCTTTAATGCTACCACAAAAGGAAACGACAAATTAATTGCTTCATTCAAAAAATCGGTTCAAGCTTCGGAAACAATCATTTTAAAAGAAGGCGCTAAAGTGATGTTCGTAAAGAATAATCCAGATAAAGGCTACATAAATGGTTCTATTGGAGAAGTGATTCGCTTTTCTGACGAGGGAATGCCAGTGGTTAAATTGATGACAGGTAAAACAATTACGACCGAACAAGAAAGCTGGTCGATTGAAAACGATAAAGGCAAAGAGTTGGCTACTTACAAACAGATTCCTTTACGATTGGCTTGGGCAATTACAGTGCATAAAAGTCAAGGTATGACGTTAGATGCCGCCGAAATAGATCTGAGTAAAACCTTCGAAAAAGGGCAGGGGTATGTCGCCATTTCGAGATTAAAAGATTTGAAGAACCTTCGCCTAATTGGTTTTAATGAAACAGCTATAAAGATAGATTCACTGGCTCTTAAGGCAGATAAGAGATTTCAAGAACTATCGGACGATGCTACTAAATTCTATAAAGAAGAAGAAGAGTTAGAAAGACGGGCGAAGTGTTTTGTGGAGTACTGTGGTGGAATTACAAGCGAAAAGGAAATTGCAAAATTATCGAAGAAACTAAAGCAAAAGAAATCTACAAAATCTACTTACGAGCTAACGAAAGAGTTAGTGTTAAAGGGGTTAACTATTTCTGAAATAGGTTACGATAGAGGCATGACGGAAGGAACTATAATTGGGCATATCGAAAAACTAAAAGTATCTAATCCCGAAATTAGTATTGAGATGTATAAGCCTGATCTAATTGATTTCGAATTTATTCAAGATGCGCATGCCGAGTTAAAAGCAAAACTCGGAAAACAAGAAAAAGTAAAACTAATACCACTTTACAGAGCTTTAAATGGTTCATATAATTACGAGGAAATCCGACAAGCCATGTTGTTTTTATGAGATGGATAGGCCTATTCCTTCTAGTTTTAGGGGCATTAGTTTCTCAAAGCCAAGAATTATTAAAAGTAGGGGAGTTCAAGAATATTACTAAGAATACCTCTGGCAGGCTAGTATTAAACAACAATAATGTTTTCACAAACGAGGTAAAGACAGATCTAAGCAAGATTCAAAAGAAGAGTTCTAATAAATTAAATTGTGAAGCTCCCGAAACAATTTATCACAAAGGAAACTGGGTTATCCAGAAGGATACTTTAATACTAATCTATAACCCACTTAGCGATAAACCTCAAAAGGAGAAATACCTTGTACGAGATGACAGGCTCTTTAGAATAAATCAAAATAATACGATCTATTCCATTCCTACTTTTAAAGGAAAAGCAGTAGTCAATCCTGCTTCGGATCCTTTAGAAAGCACTCCAAGTTTTTAAAGCACCTTCGTATAATTATCACGCTTGTCTTAATTGTCTGACGACTAGGTGTATTTATGTAATTATATCACAATTAATCATATAAGGAAACTCAATATGTCAAGTAGCGTTAAACCACTTGTTTGGTAGGTACGTGCAAAGGGTTCTTGTTTCTCATTTCACTATTAATGTATAGGTTGATTTTTTATGATGGAGAATGATTTTATTAAGTTTTGGTTTGAGGGTGGGCTCTTATACAGCGAGTACAAGAAATCCGTTAAAATTGATTTAGACAATGCAAAAGAAGTGGTTTCTCTCAGGCATAAGATTTCAAATGGAGAGAATCAATATTGGTGTTACGATCTTAATCTGTTAGAATCCATTACTTCAGAAGCGCGAGACTACCTCACTAAAGATGGACAAGAGTATTTAAATGCAGCAGGTATGATTGTAACATCACACATTACTAAATACCTATTTAATGCCTACTTAACGATTAACAAGCCGGCTGTGACAACTCGAGCTTGTAGAACTACAGAGGAAGCGGTAAAATGGTTGGAAAACATAAAGGATGAAAGAAGCTGATGTAAATAATATATTACAATGACTTCGATCTATAAATCAAGATGAATTCGACGAAGGCTTGCCTTCTACGGGTAGCACTCTTAAAGATATAGCCAATGAGCTAGATAAGCTTGAGGATAAAACTAACAAGAGTAAATCAGTTACCACAAATATTATAGAACATCTCACGGCCTACAGTTCTGGCGATTACAGTCATATACTAGACGTTGAAATGAACAATTTGGCGCTAGATGTTGTTTGTCTTGGGCTAAATGATTTAGGGGAGGAATTAAAACGATCTACGGTTAGTAAGAATGCATTCGATGAAATGTTCGAAAGCCTAAACTCTCCCTTTTTAATTGTTGATGCTGCCACATTAAACATTACCAAACATAATAGTAACGCTTTAACATATTTTGAATATGAAAAGGATACAACATTAATATTCCCTTAAATCAAC
>JABSPR010000061.1 GCA_013214975.1 Flavobacteriales bacterium | reverse complement strand
TATAACAGGTATCGTCTTCTATTCATTTCAGATTTATAGCGATTTCTATGGCTACTCTCTAATTGCAATTGGCAGTGCATTGATTCTTGGGATTAAGATTATGGATAACTTCAAAACACCATACCTGGCAAAGAGTATTTCAGAATTTTGGCAACGCTGGCACATATCGCTTTCCACCTGGTTCCGAGATTATTTGTATTACCCAATGGGTGGGAATAAAGTGGATATAGGGCGCTGGATAGTTAATATATTAATCGTTTTTATTGTAAGTGGTATTTGGCATGGTGCCAATTGGACGTTTATTATTTGGGGTGCATTTATGGCTATTTATCGGAGCAAAAGTAATTTGTTCTTATTTCATTTGTTTGATACGGATATTTATAAAAATGAAGTCCATAAGAACTTAGGAGCTACTATAAACTCAATCAATGGTAGCGACTTGAAGAAATTTAAATTTCCATTTCCTTCAATAGAAGAACAAAAAAAAATCGCCAATTACTTATCTGGCTTAGATAAGAAAATAGAAAGTGTAAGTAACCAAATAACCCAAACGCAAACCTTTAAAAAAGGGCTGTTGCAGCAGATGTTTGTGTAGGCAGAAAGAGCCCCTAAATCCCCTAAAGGGGACTTGCCTGCGGTGAAAACAAGCATGGTTGTTGGCTAAAGGGGATTGCATTACGATAATGGGATGAATATGGTAATGAAAAAGATTGAAATTAGTAATAATAAAAAGTCCCCTGTAAGCAAGTCCCCTTTAGGGGATATAGGGGTGAACATGCATTATGGAGCAACTTCTTTTCAATTTGAAAAGGCAAAAGAACTACGCAACAGAGAAACCGAAACAGAGAAACTACTTTGGGCAAAACTTTCAAAGAAACAACTAGGGGTTAAGTTTAGAAGACAGCATCCTCTTTCTAACTTTATTGCAGATTTTTATTGTCACACGCATAAGTTGGTAATTGAACTAGATGGCGGAGTTCACGATTCCGAAGAAGCAAAAGAATACGATGAGATGAGAACCTATCTCATTAATCAATTTGGAATAGAAGTGATTAGGTTTCAGAACAAAGAAATCATTAATAACTTAGACATCGTAATCGAAGACATAAAGACAAAATTAAACGATAATCAGTCCCCTTTAGGGGATTTAGGGGCATGAGCGAGGAAAGTCAAATAGTAATTTATAAGGCTGTAGATGGTCAAAGTCAGGTTGATGTAAAATTTGATGGCGATACTATTTGGTTGTCTCAAACTCAGATGGCTGAGATATTTGAAAAAGATTCGGATACAATCGGATTGCATTTAAAGAATATTTTTGAGTCTGGCGAGCTAGATGAAAAAGCAACTACCGAGGAATCCTCGGTAGTTCGAAAAGAGGGCACCCGAAATGTTAAACGGAAAATAAAAACATATAATCTAGATGCTGTAATATCTGTAGGGTATAGGGTTAACTCAGTAAGAGGTACACAGTTTAGAATATGGGCAAACCAGATACTTAAAAGCTATTTAACCAAAGGTTATGCTGTAAATGAGCTAGCTCTTAAAGCATCAGAATCCAAATTAAAATCATTACAGCAGAGCATCTCGCTATTAGAAAATGTTATGCAGCAAAAACAGCTGTCTTCAGATGAAGCAGTGGGTTTAATAAAGGTAGTAAGCGAATATTCTCATGCGCTAGATTTATTGGACAAATTTGATCATCAAAGTTTAACAATATCAGAAGAAACAGAAACTCAGCTCACAAAATTAACTTACAAAGAAGCCATTAAGCAAATAGGCTTATGGCGAGATGCACACAAGGCGGGCAATCTTTTTGGAAATGAGAAAGACAAGTCGTTCAAGAGTTCTCTCGAAACAATTTATCAAACATTCGAAGGAAAAGACCTTTACCCTGGTACTAAAACAAAGGCGGCTCAGTTATTATACTTCGTTGTAAAGAACCATTCATTCTCTGATGGAAACAAGAGAATTGCAGCAGGGTTATTTGTTTACTTTTTAGATCTCAATGGTTTACTTTATTCAATAGACGGAAATAAAATAATAGAAGACAATGCCTTGGTGGCTATAACCCTAATGATTGCAGAGAGCGATGCAGGAGAAATGGAGCTGATGATAAAAATGGTAGTAAACCTAATGGGATGATAAGAATTTTAAAGACAAACGCTAAGCGGTCCCCTTTAGGGGATTTAGGGGTATGACACAACCAGAAGCTATTTTAGAAGATAACCTCATTAAGCAATTAAACGGCTTAGGTTATGAGCGTGTGGTTATCAAAGACGAGGATGCCATTCTTGTCAATCTGAAATCTCAATTAGAAAAATTCAACAACACTAGTTTTACAGAACGAGAATTTTCTTCCATTCTTAATCATCTTTCAAAAGGAAACATATTCGAAAGGGCAAAAACACTTCGAGACCGCTTTGCCTTGGTGCGAGACAATGAAGATAGTTTCTATGTACGTTTCTTTAATTCGGAAGATGTTAGTCAAAACTTAATTCAAGTAACCAATCAGGTTACACAAGAGGGTTCGTACAAAAACCGGTACGATGTTACCATCCTTATCAATGGTTTGCCTTTGGTTCAAATAGAATTGAAACGCAGAGGGGGAGAATTAAAAGAAGCCTTTAATCAGATTCTGAGGTATAAGCGACATTCATATTGGGCCAACAGTGGGTTGTTTCAGTTTGTCCAGTTATTTGTAATCAGCAATGGAGGTGATACAAAGTATTATTCCAATAATCACTTAACACGCTTAACGTTTAAGCAAACTTTCTTTTGGGCAGATGTAAACAATAGAAACATCACAGACCTTACTGCATTTTCAGAAGCGTTCCTTCAGTCATCTCATTTGGGTAAAATGATTGCTCAATACGTAGTAATGAACGAGACCTCCAAAGAATTAATGGTACTCCGCCCTTATCAGTTTTATGCAGTTGAGGCAATTGTAAAGCGAGTGAAATCGAGTGAAGAGAACGGCTACATCTGGCATACTACCGGTTCGGGTAAAACGCTTACATCGTTTAAGGCAAGCCAGATTGTTATGGATATTCCAGAAGTACACAAGGTGGTTTTTGTTGTAGATCGTAAAGACTTGGATTATCAGACGATGACCGAGTTTAATAGTTTCAAAAAGGGTAGTGTTGATGTAACCGATAACACCAGTACATTGGTCAAGCAATTATCAGACGATACGCAGCTGGTGGTTACAACCATTCAGAAATTGAACAATGCCATCTCGAAAACTAAGTATCAATCAAGAATCGAAAAGTTAGGTGACAAGCGTATAGTTTTCATTTTTGATGAATGTCATAGAAGTCAATTCGGACAAACACACAAAGCCATTACCAGTTTCTTTAAAAATTGTCAGTTGTTTGGCTTTACTGGTACACCCATTTTTGCAGACAATGCTCAGAAAAACGAAATGGGCAAGCGAACAACCAAAGACCTGTTTAAAGAGTGTCTGCATAAATATGTGATAACAGATGCCATTCGAGATCAAAACGTATTGCGGTTTAATATAGAATATGTAGGTAGGTACAAGCAAAAGGGCAGCACCTTTATAGATATTCCAGTAGAAGACATCGATACAAAAGAGGTAATAGATTCCGAAGCACGGCTAGAAAAAATCACAGATTACATCATCAACTACCACGATATAAAAACCCACAAGCGAGACTATACCGCTATGTTTGCCGTGAGTAGTATTGATGCATTGGTCAAATATTACGACCTATTCAAAAAGAAAAAGTTAGAAGGTAAACACGATTTAAAGATTGCGACCATATTTAGTTATCGTGCTAACGAAGATGATGAGGATGCTACAGGTATGCTTCCTGGTGATTTGAGCATGGCTGCTGAGCCCATGCCTGTTTATGAAACAAGTCATACTCGGGAGAAATTAGACGAGTACATCTCAGATTATAACGAAATGTACAGCACTAGCTTTTCAACAAAAGACAGCGATTCATTCGAGAAGTATTTTCAAGACATAAGCGGAAGAGCTAAAGGCTACGAGGAAATTAGTTTCAATGTAAAGGATAGGGTAGACATCATATTGGTGGTTAATATGCTCCTAACGGGATTTGATGCAAAGAAGGTAAACACTTTGTATGTAGACAAAAATTTAAAACACCACGGATTGATTCAAGCCTTTTCTAGAACCAATAGAATATTGGGAGAGAAGAAATCACAAGGAAACATTCTTTCCTTCCGTAACTTAAAGAAAGCCACAGATGATGCCATTTTATTGTTTTCAAACAAAGAAGCCAAGGAAACAATTCTACTTCCACCATGTGATGTAATCGAAAACAAGTTTGATGAAGCATATAAAGACTTGATGGCAATTGCCCCAACGTTTGAGAGTGTTGATGACCTTCCGAGCGAGGAAGAGCAGATGGCCTTTATCCAAGCCTTTAGAAAATTAATGCGAATCCGTAACGTGCTTGCTTCTTATGTAGAATTCACTTGGGATGAACTCCCAATGGATGAGCAAACATTTGAAGATTACAAGGGTAAATTTCTTGGTCTTTACGAGAGTGTTAAAAGCAATGCACAAAAGGAGAAGGTTTCTATACTTGAAGAAGTAGACTTTGAATTAGAGTTACTGCATCGTGATGAAATAAATGTAGCCTACATCTTAAAGCTTCTTGCTGGACTTAAGAATGCACCTCTCACTGAACAAGCCCAGCAGAAGAAAGTAATCATGGACATGCTTACTGGAGATGTGGAGCTTCGAAGTAAACGAGAGCTCATCGAGAAATTCATCTCAGATTACTTGGACAACATTAAAGACGTTGAGGATATTCCAGAAGAGTTTGAAAAGTATTGGAGCGATCAAAAGGTTTTAGCAATCGGCAAGCTCTGTGAAGAAGAGAACTTA
>JABSPR010000060.1 GCA_013214975.1 Flavobacteriales bacterium | reverse complement strand
CTGTAAAGCACCAACAGCAACTGTTAACCCATCACTACTTAAACTAACAGAATATCCTGACTGATCAAGAGCAGCTTCTCCGTCTATATCTGTACCAATTTGATTCCACGTTTGGGCATTTGAAACGCTGATTATAGATACTAAAAGAAGCAAAAAGAAATATTTCATTTGAAATGGATATATGATTAATAAACAAATATAGAGAATAGGAAATGGTTAAGTCTCTATAGTGTTCTATACCAGTAAGGCATCTATACAATAGTAATTAACTGGCAAGCCTTTCTAGCCTACTAGTATCCACATCGATCAAAGGCTTTAGTAGATAGAGATTCTGGAAATCTTCAATCAATTGGTTCGATATTTTAACAACAGGGAGAGCAGACGAAAAGCCTTGATATCACAGCATATCAAGGCTTTCTTCTTTTACAAGGAATTCAGTAAAATACAATTGGCAAGCTTTTTTAGTGTTGATAACTCACTGAATTATTTCCGACTCCTCACCGCTCTTGATTTTTTGTTTATATAGAGGTTTATATATATACAACTGTGACACTACTCCGTGCACAGCTTCATTTTGCATTTCATGTAAATAGGCTTACGTCAACCCATTAATTTTTCTGAACTGCTTGCCTAGATTTCGCCAGACGTCTTTGAATTTTGATAAATCCTTAATTTGATGCTCTAGGCGTTTATTCCATAACTTTTGAAATAAGATTTCTTTACTAGATACCTTGTCAACGAAATTATTGGGATCCAATCCTTTATGATTGACCTTTCGTTCGAATTCATAATATACATCTTGAATTTCAATCTGTTCGATGTTAGTGAGATAATCAAAATCATATAAGTCCCTAGGTTCTGTTCTTCCCATTAGGGCAGCCATCTTTTCAATTACCACTTCTTCTAATCCGTAACTCCTAATGATAAATTCATCTTCTATGTCAGAATATATTTGAAGTATTTTACCATTTATTGGTTCATACTCAAGTTGCTCACCCCTAGTGATATCCAGCTTTACATGATCTCCATTCCCTCCTAAAGGCCCCACATAATTAACATAAAACTTAATGCTCCCACTTGCTGGATGGATTCCCTTTGATTCTTCAGTAATGTTAAATTTCATCCTTGTTTCTCTTGAAATTAATCCGAAAATGTTGTCAAATTCAGCATATATGACTTCATCAAGAATGGAATCATCCTGAAGTGTAAAATCCATATCTTCAGAATACCTATAATCTTCAATGTGTATTTTTTTAATACAAGTTCCTCCCTTAAAAATTAGATTTTGTTTCAGCAGATCATTTTGAGCTATTCCCCATAATAGCCAAGAAACGACATAGTCTTTTTCTATTTGCTGAGGTCTTACGCCAACAATATTTGAAATTTTGCTTAACTCTTTTGGTTGTATCATGTATAAATGGCTTCTCTAATGTCCTTAGGATCAATATTTATTCTCAGACCAAATTTGTGATTGGCCTTACCTTCGTCTGGTGCAGTAGTGTCAAACACAGATATTGAAGTTCCTATTTTAAGTAGCATTCCTTCATGGTAGGCTGTCCACATGTCTAGTAGATCACACAAAAACAAATACCGCTTTATCGCAGCGTTACTTTCTTGCTGTTCTAAATAATTAAACAACTTGTCTTTGCTTATTTTTTCCTTCGTTTCGTAAATAGCTTTTCCTATTTCAACCATTCCACCACCATAATGAGGCTTGCTCAATACATCAGCCAGTGTTTTTTCAAGATCGCTACACTTTACCTTGTTGTAATCATCTATCCAAACATTTTCAAAACCAAAGAATCTCTTTTCAATATGATGCACAAACTGAAATTCAGTATTCTTAATAAAAAATTTATTAGGCTTAACCTGAACATTAGTAACTATAATTTCTTTCAGACTAGGCTGTGTAATAAGTCCGTGTATTTGCATGGCTGAATAGTACCCTATGTAGTATTTTTTATTGCTCATCAAATATTTGGCTACCAGATGCCAATCAGGAATGAAATGACTAACATCCTCGTTTAAGGGAACAATATGATACAACCCCTTTTTTAGTCTCATCAATATCCCTTCTGTTACCATCTTTCCAAGGACCTTTGTTAGGTACTTTTTAGTTTTAGATGGATATTCTAATGCTACGTCTTCTAATGAAAAACATAAGATTTCATTAAGAGAAAATCTCTTTAAGATGTCTTGATCTAACTTATTTTGCATATTATAGACAATAAATATCTGCTAAACACCCAATAAAGGGTTCTACGAAGATATTAATTATTCATTAATAATCTCAAATCCTATTGGAGCCATTAATACCATTATTGAACGTATAGAAATTTACCCTAATCCAGTAAATACGGTAATAACCATTCGTTTTAAAACCGAGGGAAATCATGAAATACATATTGTCAACATGTTAGGAAAACAAGTGAAAAGATTTCAAAACCTGTCAAAAATTGCGAGAATTGATATTTCTGATGTTGAAGAGGGTGTCTATATTATGAGGATCAAAAAAGATGATAAAGTGATCGCGAAGCAAATAATTATTCAACATGCTCTCGTGAAAAAATAGCTGTATTTCCAAAGCAGTTTGCTTATTTATGAAATAGTAATTCAGATTTGTATTAACTAATATGGGGCATAACAATAAATATTATGACCTATGATTGGGGGCCATGGCTGTCTGAGACCCTTTTTCTTTTGCCATCGACTCCGCTACTCCTTAATTACTTTATACTGCTGTTTAAACTCTCCAGAAGTAATTTCAATAAAACACACACCAGATTCACCAGCTAGTTCAAATTGATGTATTGAATCTTTGAGCCATACTTTTTTGGACGGTATCCGACTGGCCACAACAATACAGTGGTCTTAGGATATGTGTTTCCACTTGCCCAATGATAATGAGTAACTATTCTTATGACGACTATTATAAATAAACAACTGTCTTGTCCTGAAAAAAGTTGACTGATTAGACTGTTAAATCACAATTTCGCCCTATTTCCTTCAATAGGTCAAGGTTTATTCTTGAGTAAAGTAAGTCTATGAGATAATGTTTGAAGTGTTCTATTAGAGCAACATAAAAACATATCTTAGCTGAGCGTTTTAACTAATTAGTAATTCAATATAGGATGATGATTTAAAGAATAAAATGAAATTCCGTTCCTATATTTTAACAATAGTTACTGTCTCATTACTTTGTTTCCCGGCATATCAGAATTTACAATCGAATGTCTCTAATGCTGACTGGCCTATTTCGCTTTCTATAAAAGCATCTTATGATTTAAACGATGTCTTTCAAGTGTTTTACACCACTGATACAGATGAAGATTTTTCTGAAAACAAATCACAATCAGTTAAAATTAAAGGTGGGACCGAGAACCAGAAATTAAAGTTCAATTTACCTCCGTTTAAAAAACTAAGGTTAGACTACAGTAGTAATAATAAACAGCACCCAATTAATTTCAATTCTATTGTTCTCAAGGATAACAATGAAGAGATTGAACTATTCAACCATCAATCTTCTAGATTTCTTATACCAAACAAGCATACTACTTTGGATAGCATTAACATTACACATGCACATACCGTTGACAACACTTATGACCCCTACTTTACGGTTAAAAACATACCAGCTCATTTTTCTATAAGAAAAGTAAAAGAATCACTTTTCTCCATTTTAAATTTATTCCTTTTGGGTGTTTTTCTCTTTAGCTGTTTCAGCTTTCACCCCTTGAGCAAGGTTCTATTAAAAACCAAAGCAATAGAAAACATTAAACACTTCCAGTGGTTTCTGTTGGCTTTCACAATCCTTTTCTTAAGAGGTATTTCCAAAATCTATTTCTCCGATATATGGGCAGAAGATGGCAGGGTTTTCTTACAAGAATATTTCCAAATGGGACCAGTTGCTATATTTGAATCGTATGCTGGCTATTACCACACGTTGCCCCGTTTATTAACCCAGCTATTTTCTTATTTACCTGCCCTTTTTACACCCTTCTTAATTACTATTTCCTGCTATTTAGCATATGCATACCTCTTATGCGAAATATTGCGCAAAGAATACAATTGGATTATTAAAGATGATTGGATTAAATTCATATTAATATTATTGTGGTGTTTTACACCTGGGGTTAATTCAGTTGTTGGAAACCTATGCAATTTACATTGGCTATTGTTGGCATACTTAGGTTTACTATCGCTAAAAAGCATTGAAAGTAAATATTCAATCACAGATTTACTTGTCGCTTTTTTATGTATTTCTTCTGAAGGAGCAGTGCTAGTTTTATTGCCTGTTTTCTTATTAAGAATAATTTTAAAACTGACTCAGAAAAAGAAAATTACATTTTACATAGGTGAAATCATCATCCTAAATTTAATTATTCTCTTTTCCATTCTAAATGCAATAATCCGAGATCAACAATCTTCTTTATCATTGAGCCTTATTCATCTTGAAGTTTGGTACATTAATTTTTCAAGCCATTTAATAATTGCTCCGATATTAGGGGATAAGCTTACTTTCCAATTAATCCATTCCTCTTCCTTCTTTATAGTCCTTAGCACATTAATTACGGCCGGTTTGGGCTACTTCATTTATACAAAATGGAATAACAAGAATATTCTTATTCTATCCCTACTGGGTATTATAACTCTAGTACCTGTAATGATTTCAATGGCTCGAGTTGCAAATATTGAGGTATTACTCCACTTTTTAGATTATAACGAACGTTGGTGGAAATTCAGATATGCTTTTCTACTCCCATTTTTCGGATATCTCTGCTGGGTTTGGATAGTATCACTTCAAAAAACATATGGGTTAAGGGAACCATTTTAACTTGTTTACTGGTAGTTTCCCTCTTTTTGAACAAGAATCGCTTTTTCAATACCCCACTAGGTGTTGATCGTGAATGGATTAAGAATTCTGACAAGATTGATGATATTAGATCGGGTAAATTAAACGAGACTCTTAAGGTACCTATCTATCCTTCGGGATGGGTATTTGAAATTAACCCAAGGCCTTAATAATTAATTGAGACTGCTAAAAAAAATCCTCCTCACTTTACTTTAATTCGTAAAGCGTAAACTTTTTCATTTCGAGAGGAACAAGATTATAATTCTCTTCCAAGTATTCTTTATTACATGCATCAATAGCAAGGTAATATTTGTAGATCCCTTTATCGATATCTCTCTCTAAACTCACGTTTGCATAGCGAGAAAAGTACCCGTGTAAACTCCATCTAGAATATAATTTCGGACAAATATTTATTATGGAATCATTCCCAATATAACCCAGCACAGCTCTACAATCATGGATCATCGCTTTGTCTCTTCCAACTTTAGTTGTTTGGTAAGCCGACGTAGAAATACCAAATACAACAATTGCGATGGTGAGAGCTTTAAAAATTTTAAAGCCCTTGGTATCCATTCTAATTTTTTCAATCCAAGAATTAACGAATGGATAG
>JABSPR010000059.1 GCA_013214975.1 Flavobacteriales bacterium | reverse complement strand
TTCGATGAAATTTTATAATAGCCTTAACAGTATCCCTAAAATCAAGAATCCGATCGTCACAATTGGAACGTTTGATGGCTTGCATGTGGGACATCAAAAAATATTGAGTAAGCTTAAAAAAAGTTGTAGCGTTTTGGATGGTGAATCGGTTGTTTTGACCTTTGATCCGCATCCGAGAAAAGTATTATATCCGGATAATGATGAGTTAAGGCTTATTAACACCCAGGAAGAAAAGATTGATATTCTTAAATCTTCAGAAATAGATCATTTAATTGTATGTCCATTTACTATTGAATTTTCAAGGATGACTTCTGTCGATTTTGTGAAGGAAGTTCTTGTAAAGAAGATTGGAATTCGAAAATTGATAATAGGATATGACCATCACTTTGGAAGAAATAGAGAAGGTGGTATAGAGGAGTTGAAGGAGTTAAGTGAGCTGTATGATTTTGAGATAGAAGAGGTGTCGGCAAAAGTAATTGAAAATGTTAATGTTAGTTCAACAAAAATCAGAAATGCACTTGCTGAGGGGAGGGTTAATATTGTATCGGAGTATTTAGGGTATAGTTATCCTCTATCCGGAAAAGTTATTGAAGGTGATAAAATAGGCGCTAGTATCGGTTTTCCGACGGCAAATATTGGAGAGATAGATGTTAATAAAGTTATTCCTGGTAACGGGGTATACGCGGTTCAAGTAAAAGTAACTGGTGTTTGGTTTAAAGGGATGATGAATATAGGTACACGTCCTACTATAGGGGATTCAGAAAAGCGGATTGAGGTTAATATATTCGACTTTGATGAGCAAATATACGATCAAGAAATAAAAGTAAATTTTATACGTAAGTTAAGAGATGAGATGAAATTTGATGATCTTGAAAAACTAAAGTCTCAGTTGTTTTTAGATAAGAATATGTCATTAGAGTTATTGTAGAGATGAAATTTAAAGTGTGTTTGTTTTTGTTGGTTTTAAACACACCTGTACTCTATGCTCAATTGTTGGATAGCGTTGCGATTAGTAGAGCGGATGTTTATACCAGTTTGAAAGATGCACTGAAGACGCCTGAAGATGTTTATGTTTTAAGACTAAAGGGCAAGCTTGCCAAGGTACCTAAAAGTGTATATAAATTAGTCAACTTGAATAAGTTGGACTTAAGCAATAATAAATTTGTCGATTTTCCAAAAGGATTAGAAAAGCTAGAATTCTTACAGGTGCTTGATTTAGAGCGAAATAAGATGGAGTTTCTTGGTCCTGGAATTGGGGAATTAACTAATCTTGTTGATTTGAATATAGGCAAGAATAAAATCCAAGGATTAGCTCCTGAAATTGGAAAGCTTCATCGTCTAGAGAGGCTAATCGCATGGGGAAATCCATTGAGTTATTTCCCTGAAACTTTGGCCGATTTAAAAAAATTAAGTCAGATGGACCTACGTGTAATCCAGATTCCAGAGGGGCAACAAAAAGAGATAAAGGGTTTGTTACCAAATACATCTATTCTTTTCTCTATCAGTTGTAATTGCGGTAATTGAAGAGTAGATCTCTTTATAAAATGTTAATAAGTAAATCCTTTATCTAAGAAGAGGAATGTTACTTTTACTTCAATGCTTTGGGGGTGCTTTTATAGCTGAGATGATACCCTAAGAACCTGATTCTGGTAATTCAGACGAAGGGAAAAGTTACTTCTTACGCAACGCGTACTCCAAAGCTTTTATTTAATGCATTAAGATTTGTTAGTATATCTAAACGATAAAGAAATAAGTATGGAATCAGGGCAGGCTTTGATTGATCTTCTTGTTGGATATAAACTAAATGATCAAAAAGGATGTGCCGTTGCCGTTAATCAGGAGGTGATTCCACGAGATAAATGGGGCGATAAAGAGCTGAATCATAAAGATGAAATACTCGTTATTAAAGCCACGCAAGGCGGATGATTTAAAGAATTAAGTTGAGATTGAATTATTTGAAGACAACTAGAAATACATAAAACCGGATACATGAAAAAGGAGCAACTACCATCTGAAGTAAGTATTAGTAGAGAACCATTTCCAGGTTCGAAAAAAATATATGTAAAAGGAGGAATACATGATATTAGCGTTGCCATGCGATCAATTGAATTGTCAGATACTACAATGGGGCTTACCGAAGGTAATGCTGCAGTTCAAAAGAATGAAGCACTAGTTGTGTATGATACAAGTGGCCCATATACCGATCCTAATGTTGAGATAGACGTCAAAAAAGGTCTTCCAAAGCTAAGAAGTCAATGGATTCTTGATAGGGGTGATGTAGACCAGCTGGAGGAGATTTCTTCTGATTTTGGTAAAGAAAGACTATATAATAGTGACTTAGACCATTTGAGATTTGAATACATAAAGAAGCCTTTGAGAGCAAAGAAAGGTCAGAATGTGAGTCAAATGCACTATGCTAGAAAAGGCATTATTACTCCCGAAATGGAGTACATCGCAATACGGGAGAATCAAGAAATTCAAAAAATAAAGGATAAAGGAATTGAGCATCCAGGAGAAAGCTTTGGAGCTAATACTCCGGAAAAAATAACAGCAGAATTTGTGCGAGAAGAAGTTGCTAGAGGAAGAGCTGTAATACCATGTAATATTAATCACCCAGAGTCTGAACCAATGATAATTGGTAGAAATTTCCTGGTAAAAATCAATGCTAATATTGGAAATTCGGCAGTTACATCTAGTATAGAAGAGGAAGTAGAAAAGGCGGTTTGGGCTTGTAGATGGGGAGCCGATAATGTTATGGATCTCTCAACAGGAAAGAATATCCACGAAACAAGAGAATGGATTATAAGAAACTCTCCTGTTCCAATTGGTACTGTGCCGATTTATCAGGCATTAGAGAAGGTGAATGGCAAAGCAGAAGATCTTACTTGGGAAATTTATAGAGATACTCTCATTGAGCAAGCAGAACAGGGAGTAGATTACTTCACCATTCATGCAGGAGTACTTTTAAGATATGTTCCAATGACGGCTAAGCGAGTTACAGGAATTGTATCTCGAGGAGGATCGATTATGGCTAAATGGTGTTTGTCTCATCATAAAGAGAGTTTCTTATACACGCATTTTGAAGAAATATGCGAGATAATGAAAGCTTACGATGTAGCATTTTCATTAGGGGATGGCTTAAGACCAGGTTCGTTGGCTGATGCAAACGATGAGGCTCAATTTGCGGAATTAGAAACATTAGGGGAATTAACTAAGATAGCTTGGAAGCACGACGTTCAAACAATAATTGAAGGACCAGGACATGTTCCAATGCATATGATTAAGGAAAATATGGACAGGCAATTAGAAGCCTGCGGTGAAGCTCCTTTTTATACTTTAGGGCCATTAACCACAGACATTGCTCCAGGATATGATCATATTACCTCAGGAATTGGAGCAGCAATGATCGGATGGTATGGCACGGCAATGTTATGCTATGTGACTCCAAAAGAACATTTGGGATTACCGAACAAAGAAGATGTTAAGGAAGGGGTAATTACATATAAGATAGCCGCTC
>JABSPR010000058.1 GCA_013214975.1 Flavobacteriales bacterium | reverse complement strand
TTACGATGTCTTTTAGAACTACTACTTCGAACCCATCTAACATTGGTAGAACCATTTTCTTTAACTGTCGGTTTTCTATGGCTAAGTTTTCCAACAGAATATTTGAGGTCTTTATGCTAGACTTGTCTGCAATTTGTTTCTCTACTTTGTCTACTGCCGTAATGAGTTGGTCAATACTCAACGGTTTAAGAAGGTAATTGCTCGCACTTAAGTTCAAGGCATCAAGCGCATATTTACTAAAGGCTGTTACAAAGACAACTTCAAAATCAAGGGAATCGAATTTTTCCAATAAATCAAAGGCATTACCAAAAGGCATTTCTACGTCTAGAAATACAAGCTGTGGCTTTATAGACTTTATTAAAGTGTACCCTTCGTTAATGTTTTCTGCCTCTCCAAGTAGATCTACATTAGGACAATATTTATCCAAATAGTTTCGAAGCGTTATTCTACTGGCTTCTTCATCTTCTACAAGTATCGCTTTTATTTTAGTCATTGTTTGGTTGGGGAATTACAATTGATACGACGGTACCTGTTCCATCATCGTTTAAATTATTAATGCTTACTTCCAGACTAATATTGTGTAAACTTTTAAATAATTCAACGCGTTCGCCAATATTTTTGAGTGCGGTACTTTTGTTTTTTTTCTGGTTCTTCGTTTTTACTTGTTCACTCTTCTTTCTTCCAATACCATCATCTTGTATCGTAACAAGTAATTTTTTGTTGGACTTTTTTAATGAAACTAAAAGCTCTCCTTTAGATTCTTTATAACGTAATCCATGCCAAATCGAATTTTCTATGTAAGGCTGAATCAACATAGTCGGTAGAACAATTTCTTCGTCATCTAAATCATCATCTATATCTATTTTATAAGAGAATTTATCCTGAAACCGAAAGTGTTCTAATTCAACATATATTTTGATAATTTCTAATTCTTTATTTAACGAGATAAAATCATGTTCCGAGTTTTCCATGACAGTTCTCATTAAAGTGGAGAATTCGCTCAAGAATTTATTTGCAGATTTTTCGTCACTCACAGAAATAAAACTGTTTACCGAATTGAGCGCATTAAAAATAAAATGAGGATTCATTTGCGAACGCAACGATCTAAGCGCTAATTGCTGATTAGCAATTCTTCTTTGTTTGGATACACGAATTATATAGATTAGAGAAGCCAGACCAATTGCGAGTAAAGTACAAAGTGAGATAATCAAGAGTTTTTGGAAGCCAACTAAGTCTTCTTTCAAATCCCCCTCTCGCATTAAATGATAGATCGTGTTTTCAGACATTTCTACATCTTTTTGCAACACTTCTATTTCTAGAATATTCTGATATCCAATTTCACCCAACTCCTGTGATTTCTGTTCTAGAGAGGATAGTCGATTTTTTATGGTGTCTGATAACTCATCAAAATTTAAATAATACTCTAAAGCCTTCTTATTATTCTGTTGATTTTTTAAATGGATAGCCATTTGTTTGACTACTTCTATCTCATTGTAATCAATAAGATTATAAGATATGTTTGAGAAATATCGATCCAGTGAAAGTTCTGTTTTAGTTAAATTGCTATCTCTGAAATAAGTTTGGGCCAAGCGTAAATTTTCTAAACCGTCGTTCACAAAACTTAATGCTGAATTCCTAACCGATAGTTCTTCTGAAGTAAGATTCTGTTTCCGAAGGGCTTTTGTAACGATTTCTTTATTCTGCGAAAACTGACTTGATTCTATGCCAGCTGTAATTTGGTTAGGCATGGATAAATTATAGAATGCTAATCCTTCTGCCGTATTACCAAGTGATATTTGACAAGCTGCTAGTCTGGAATAGCATATTCTTTTTTGAAGTTCGTTGTTCTCTTTTGTTTCAACTTTAAGCAGACGCTCATAATGTACTATTGCCTCTTTATAGTTTTCTAGGGCATAAAGGTTTTGGGCAATTTGGTAATCGATCTTCTTTGTTTTGAGACTGTTTTTGTCAATGTTTTTATAGATTTCAAATTGTTCATTTGACGTTTTATAATTCCCTAGCTGTATGTGTATCTCGGCTAAGTCCAGATAGTATTGAGCCGGTATTTCGTACCTGGGAGATATATCTGTTAGTTTACCCAGTTGCTTGGACGAATAACTTTCTTCGGCCAAGTGCATAAAATGCAATGCTAATTTGGGTTGATGTAATGCCTTATATGCTCTGCCAAGTAGGCTGTACGCAAAGGTAATGGAGCCTTCTAAGTTTTCTGTTATGGCCAGTTTTACAATTTGGTCAAGCTCTTGAATTGATTCATCGGGGGATGATTCGATCTTAGATTCGACCGCAACCAAATCGGAATATGTTTGGATATCAAGTTCTAATATTACCTCTTGCTTGCTCTTCCTTTCGATGCTTTTTTTATTCCCTCCGAATGAAGAAAAAGAACCGAGCATTAGCAGCGTGAAAACAAAAAAAAGTGTCCTGGTCATTTTATAAATGTAATCAAATCATATTCATTTCTAAATCTGATATTTTTTAAAATCTCTTTATTATCGGGTGTTTGGGCCTGTTTTGTAATCCATTCTAAGTGAGTTGTGCTGTTCCCTAACTCAGACTTGCTGTTCCCTAAATGTTCATTTTTTCCACTCTTTCTTAGGCATAGATTTATCCTTATTAATTAAAAAGTATAGATATGAAAACGGAAATTAAAATGGTTGGGTTGTTACTACTAACCTTGTTATTTGCTTGTACACAGAAAGAGAATAGGGTAAATGTTATAGAGACAACGGAACGTGCGATAAAGGATTCGGTTTCTGTGGATGAAAAAAAAGAAAGAAAGAAAATAAAAATCGCGATTCTTCTCGATACCTCCAATAGCATGGATGGGCTGATAGAACAGGCAAAGAATCAATTGTGGAAAATTGTAAACCAACTGGCCAAAGCAACAGACAATAAAGGTGAGGACCCAGATATAGAGTTTGCTCTTTATCAATATGGTAACGATAATCTTTCAATACTAGACGGGTATGTAGAACAGATAAGTCCGTTTACCTCGGAGCTCGACGAGATTTCTGAAAAATTATTTGCCCTCACAACCACGGGTGGATCTGAATATTGCGGAAGGGTTATTAAGACTTCGCTTCAGGAGTTGACTTGGACGGATAATAAAGAAGATTTACAGTTAATATTCATTGCCGGAAACGAAGGTTTTGATCAGGGAGGAGTTAATTACGAGAAGGCAAGTGCTCTTGCAAATAATCAACATGTTACGGTGAATACAATTTTCTGCGGCGACTATAACAGAGGGATAGATACTTTTTGGAAACATGGGGCTGATTTGGGCCAAGGAAAGTATATGAATATTGATCATGATGCACAAATAGTACACATCAGCTCACCTTACGATCAAGGTATTTCCAATTTAAATGTAAAGCTTAATAAGACCTATCTCCCTTATGGCAGCCAGGGAAGGAGTAAGAAAGAGAAACAGATAAGAGAGGATGCAAATGCCAGTAGTTATGGCGAAGTAAATGCTGTAAAACGGATAATGTCGAAGAGCAGCAAAGTCTATAAAAATGCTACGTGGGACCTTGTTGATGCATCTAGTCGTAGTGGTTTTGATTTATCTGAAATTGAAAATGAAAGCCTTCCTGATACTATGAGAACCATGAGTTTGGAGGAAAAAGGGGCCTATCTATTTGAATATATAGAACAACGGAAAAAGGTGAAAGGAGAAATATTGAACCTAAAGAAGAAGCGAGAACAGTTTGTAGCCAAAGTGAAATTAGAGAAAGCAAAAGATGGAAAAGTACAGCTAGATGATGCAATTATTTCTTCGATAGTTGAGCAAGCTGAAGCAAAGTCTTTTCAATTCGAAAATAATTTAAACTAAGATATACTCTATGCTTAAATATTTAGTAATGTCACTTCTTGTTTTTCTAATGTTTAGCTCAATATCTAGTGCGCAATCGGGCGTTGGAGTGATAGCAAAATCAAAGGGTGAAGAGGCTTTTAAGTTTTGTGTTCAGAATAAGATGGATACAACCTATTGCATATTTGTTGATCTGAATATTCATTCTGGAAAGAATAGAATGTTTGTCTGGGATTTTAACTCGAATAGTTTTCTTAGAAAATCATTATGCAGTCATGGTAGTTGCAATGGAGTTACGGGCCCCGGGTATTCCTATCAGGAAGCAGTTGTAAACAATGTATCGCAAAGTTATTGTAGTTCTATTGGGAAGTATAAAATAGGAAAAAGGGGCTACAGCAATTGGGGTACAAATGTAAATTACAAGTTGCATGGTCTAGAAAAAACCAATAGCAATGCCTACAAGCGAATTATCGTTTTGCACTCTTATGTTGGGGTTGAAGAAGAAGAGATTTCTCCAGACTATTTAGTTACCAGTTGGGGGTGCCCAATGGTATCTAATAATACAATGTATTATCTGGATAAGAAATTAAAACGCACGTCTAAACCGGTCTTACTGTGGATATATAAATAACATTATAAACGAATAAAACTAAAACAATGAAAAAACAATTATTATGTAAAAAAGGAGCCTTGATACTGGCGATGCTGCTTGCCTTTATCAACATCGCAACCGCGAAATACAATTATAAAAGCGGAGATATAATTTTCCAAACCGATCAATCTCACCAAAGTAAGGCCGTTCAACTTGCAACACATTCAAGGTTCAGTCATGTCGGAATTATCTTTAATACCGCGGAAGGTATAATGGTTTATGAAGCGGTTCAACCTGTTAGAATTACTCCAATTAATGAATGGATAAAGGGCGGAAAGGGCGGTGCGTACGTTGTACGTAGATTAAAGAATTCAGAGAATATTTTAACGAAGGCCGCTGTGCAAAAAATGAAGGCGGTTGGAGATAAATATCTAGGTAAAGACTATGATGCATTTTTTGAGTGGAGTGATTCACGAATTTATTGTTCGGAGTTGGTATGGAAGATATATAAGAAGGCGTTGGGACTAGAAATAGGAGAATTACAGGAGTTGAGGAGCTTTGATTTAAAGCATAAGGAGGTGCAACGAATAATGAATTATCGGTATGGAGATAATATCCCATATAACGAAAAAGTGATTTCTCCAGAAGCGATGTTTAAGTCGAATCTTCTTATAACAGTTGGAGGGAAGGGGTATGATTTGTAAGAAAACTCAATCAATATGGATTGTTGTTATAATCGCATTGATGCCAATAATTTCAAATGGGCAAACAAGAATGATTCATGTTTTTACAGCTTTATGCGACAACGAAAATCAAGGAATTGTACCCGTTCCGAGTTTAATAGGTAATGGAAAGGATGTTAGAAATAATTTGTACTGGGGCGCTGGTTATGGCGTGAAGTCATTTTTGAAG
>JABSPR010000057.1 GCA_013214975.1 Flavobacteriales bacterium | reverse complement strand
TCATTATCAATTAATGAACGTCTGGGTCAGGGTGTTAAAACATACAATGAGTATAGACCACATATGAGCATAAACATGTTAACACCTGAACAAGCACATGAAACTTCAGGGCCTTTAAAAAGAAGATGGAAGAACTATTATAAACAACCTGTAAAACTTATTACAGGAATAAACTATCATTGTAAACCTAGAACAGAAATAACAGATAAACCTGTCAACCTATTTAAGTACAACATACAGTTCCCCTTGAAGAAAGGGGAGCTGCTTTGCATTACGTTTTTTAGCGGCTTATGCCTCCTTGTCTTCCTTTTTTATCTTCTGCAGTCGTGTCTCCTTTCGCTGAAGCTTCTGAGGCCACGTCTTCTTTCTCTTCTTCTTTAATAGATTGAGGAAGTTCTTTTTTACCCATTCTTTTTTTAACAAATTTCCAAGCACTGCCACCACCGAAAAGGGCTATTAAACCAAATTTACCGAACTTAAATAGTACTGCTAAGAACCCCATTTTGGCTAAAAGTTTACCCGCAACCAAGCCGCCGATTGTCCAAGCTGCAACTTCGTCAATATCAGGATCGAAATCGAAATAACCGTGCCCTTCATGAAATTCTACACTATTAATTACAGCATCAATATCGGCTTCAACTTCTGGTAGTGAGCTCATAAGAGCTACTGCATTTAGCATAAATATACCTTTTCTACCTAAAATTCTTAAGTTGTAATTCAAGGTGTTTTCCTCTGCTTCTCCAAATCTTATTTCTTTGGCCCAGTGTAAAATCTTTTTGTCACTGTCGTAATGTGGAGGTGTAGCCCAACCAACAAATTCAATTGGCTCATACCCTACTTCAACTCTAGATGCATTGGTTTCGATAGATTCTTCCTGCATTGTTTCTAACATTTCTTCATAGTCAATGTCCGATGCATCATCATCATCCACATAGCCCATATCATCGTAGCTTATAATAAACGCATACGAATCGTAGTCCATTACACTGCTTTCTTTTGGTAGGAGTAAGCCAATAACATCTTCATCTGCTGGATTTCCCCATAGATCGGATACAACGTACATTGCTTCTTCTTTCGCTAAAAATTTAAAGCCGGCAGGAACAGTAATGTTCGCGTTGCCATTTTCTAATTCAACTTCGCCTTCAATGTAGTTTAATGATTGGTCTATGTCTTGCATCGATTGTATTATACTGTCCCTAATTGCAGCGACTTCAGTAGAGTCCATTTCGATTTCTTCCTCTTCGGCAAATACATTAAACACTAGAAAAGAGAAAGTTAGAATTGAGAATATGATTTTTTTCATTTTTATTGTGTTTGGTTACTTGTTATTTTATTAAGAATCAGCAAAGTAAAACTTTTATTTAGAAAGATTGATACAGGTTGATTCGTTTTTAATCGAAGAGAATTCCTCTGGGCTCTGCCCCGAGGTAAGGGCGGAAAAGTTTGAAAAACGGCAGGTTTTTCAAGGGGCTTTGTAAATCGTATTTTTGATACATGAGTGAGCATGTATTAAAAAGTCATAATAAAACCTTGTTGCTATATCATCTAG
>JABSPR010000056.1 GCA_013214975.1 Flavobacteriales bacterium | reverse complement strand
TTGTTCTTAATAAGAACTTATTTGATGTAGATGTTTATGAGATATGGAAAGTTAAGCCTAAAGCTGTAATGATGGATGGTGAATTTATTTTCGGCTCCGTTTCTGAATAGATGCGTGCCAAACTAGGATATAAATCTGTGCTCTATTCTAGTACTTTAAATCACTGCAAAGAACAGTAGACTTATGCTATTCTTGTTGAAGTTCCTTCTTTAATTTTCTATATAAGAAAGCGTTAAATATTTTTCTTTTCCCAAATCGAGTTTGTTTATCCGCCTCAAGTAATTTGTTGAACAATTTCTTATCTACACCGAAGAACTCATAGGTTGCTCCATCTACAAATGTAATTTCTAGCACTTGCCCCTCGTGAAGCATCTCTGAAATTCCAGAGCTTGTTGTAGCTGCAAACTCATCTAATTTGGCGGCCTTAGTTTCAGGAGCTATTCCAACCAAAAAATGGTAACCGTCAATAATCTTTCGGCTCATACCTTCAGCCTCTATTGCCTTGGTGTCTCCTTCTTGAAACTTATCAGGATGCCACTCTTTTACTAGATTCCTATAAGCTTTTTTAAGCTGTTTAAGATCTGAGTTAGACTCAACGTTAAATAATTTCCGGTACTCACTGATTCTCTTCATAATTCGTCTTCTAATTTCCGCACGAAAGTACAAACTCTCATAGAGCTTTCAACTTGTATTATCCTTTAACAGCAACTACTAACAAGCTAAACATCGTTCATCATTTATTATCTTCTCTTAAAAGATAATTACCTTTTTGAATTGCAACGAGTTCCAGAATTGTAAACCTTCAATTAATTTGAGGCACATTAAATTTCAAAGTCGAATTTTTTATATCGCGAATAAACTGGCCCGATACTATTTAAACATCAGGCATTCTGGCAGATAAGCACAAAGCATACAATAAACATGAAACACACTATATATCAGAGTTTTCGAAGTAAATAGAACTAAAGCATTTTTACTTTAAAATAATCTCAAATATTAAGGAGATAGATTTAAATATGATGTAGTTTCGAGTTCGAATTTCCGGCAAAATACATTTACATACAAATCAAGAAAATGAGATTATTAATATTAACACTTTGTGTTCTATTTATTGGTTCGACTGGCTATGGCCAATTAAGAAGTTATAAAGTAAATGAAGAACGAGTAGCTAGTATAAAGAAGAAATTATACGTTGTTACACACGAAAGATTTAAGGAGCACAACGACATGTTCCTCAGCGCAGTAGAGAAGTATTGGAAATTTAGTGAATATGAAGTTGTTGACGAGGCAAAAATCAATGAAACGTTTCAACCGAACGATGATGTTAGTCAACTACATATATTCAACGGAGATTTTGGAATGCTAATAAATATCCCAGCTATAGGTATTACCGAAAAATTAGAAAAGAAAGGCAACTACGAGTATAGAGGCTATGGAGCTGGATACTTTTGGCCTAATAACTGGAAATTCAATTGGTTATGGAATCCATCAAACAGCGTTCACTCAAATTCGAAAACTATTAAGAGAATCGAAGATCAAGGAACTAAGGTATTTATGGCTTTAGCAATACAACGGTTAAACTATTTTTGGTCTAATACTGAAGATGAAAATATGAACGTAACTTTCGTTTCTCAATGGAAAACAATAAACAAGAGCAAAGGAAAGCTTATCAAAACAAAAAGATTATTAGTATCTCCAGGGGCTCAACTTTCAACACTTGAAGATATTAAGAAAGTATATGACCATCCTAATATTTCTTATGCCACAGGTGCACAAATCGAGAATGCTATACTAAATCAAAAAGACGTTTTGGTTGTACTATATGAAATCGGTTTAAAAGGAGAAAAAAGTGAAGAAATGTTAGTTTACCATCCAGCAACTGGTGAAACATATTTTAATAAGACTCTAAGCGGTAAAGATGACAAATTACCTGGCCTTCAGTTGAGTTATTTTAAGGAGATCAACAAGTCGAAATAACGGCCTTACTAAAAGTTTTTTTCCATTGCTTATTCAAGGGAGGCTTATATCTTTAATAGATAAGTTAATCTCTATTTGGCAAGCAAGTTTAAGGACGCTCTCCGCACTCCTGCCAACTCTCTATTTCATCTTCGCTCACTCTCTAACATAATCAATTACACATTTTGATTGTGTGCTGCGGGAATATCGAATTGATATTAATCGTCTACCTTTCGAGTTATGTAGTTAAGTCAGTCTTATGATAAGAGATAAATTTACAAGCTTCGAGTACTTTCTAATATGGTGCTTAAAGAAACTTTTAAACGCCTTATTAGCGATAATAAACATTCCTCTGAATCTTTAAATATTGAAGATAAAAGAATATTAGCCAAACTCAATTCAGATGGGTTAGTGGTAATCGAAAATTATTATTCGAAAGAAAAATGTGATCAAATAATGTCTTTCATAGACACTTTGATTCAAAATCACGACGAATACCTAATTAAAGATGAATTAGAATCGGACTTGCGGTTATTTGGAGCAGATAAGCTAAATCCAATTGTTAACGAATATAAGAACGATCCTTTTATTAAAAGAATAGGAGAAGCTGTATTGAATGGAGGTGCCAAATCACACTATGTGCTCGCTCAGAAAACTAAATTCATAGATGGCAATCTGGGTTCTGGCGCTGGATGGCATAGAGATTTATATGAAAAGAATATGTTTAAATCCATTCTCTATTTATCCGATGTGGATAATGAAACGGGACCGTTTCAATACGTATCAGGAACTCATAAACTCAGTTCTGTTTTTCAAGGAATTATCAAATTCAATCAAAAATTATCTTGCAGATTAGAAAATGAAGAGATTGAGAGGTACTATAAATTACCTCAAAACAAACTAGAAACGATTCAAGGAAAAGCTGGTACTTTAATTTTAGCAAACACAACGGCGATACACCGTGGGAAACCACTAAATAAAGGATTAAGATATAGCATTACGAACTACTTCTTTTACGATTACGATAAAGAAACTAGCGACCAGAACTATGGCGAACGCGTATTGATTCCTTAAAAGATAACCTCTTTAATGTTTGAATCAATTTTTTGCTCATTATTCTGAGCTCATTCAAACTGAAAAATATTTATTGTATACCGCTTCGGCACATCGCTCTCCATCCATTGCCGCTGATACAATTCCACCAGCATAACCAGCTCCTTCTGCACATGGAAATAATCTTTTTGTCGCTACATGCTCTAGGCTCTCTTTGTTACGAGGAATTCTAACCGGAGAAGAAGTTCTGCTTTCAACTCCAACTATCTGTGCGTCGTTCGTAAGATAGCCTCGCATCTTCTTCCCAAAACTCTCAAACCCTTGTCGCAACCCATCTATTAGGAACCCGGGTAATACATCTTCCATTCTAACCGACTTTAATCCGGGTTGATAAGAAGTATCTAATAAAGATGAAGACAATTTATTCTCAACAAAATCAACTAATCGTTGAGCAGGAGCTGTTTGGTTTCCACCGGCGGCCTTACAAGCTTTTTGTTCTATCGCATTCTGAAAATACAATCCAGCTAAAGGTCCATATTGGACAAACTCTTTAAAGTCATTGGCGTCGACAGACATCACCATTCCTGAATTAGCAAACTTCGAATCTCTACGCGAAGGACTCATTCCATTTACAACTATTTCTCCTGTATTAGTAGCTGCAGGTACAATGCACCCTCCAGGGCACATGCAAAAAGAAAATACTCCCCGCTTTGTACCATTCACACTAACTTGTTGAACCAATGAATATGAACTCGCAGGCAAAAACTCTCCTCTATCTTTTTTACAATGGTATTGAATTTCATCAATCAGGTCTTGTTTATGCTCCACCCTCACTCCTATCGCAAAAGGTTTAGATTCTATTAGAATTTCTCTTTTGTGTAGTAAGTGATAAATATCGTGTGCGGAATGCCCTGTCGCTAAAATAACTGAGGCACCTCGGTGTTTGGTACCATCCTCGGTCACCACTCCTTTCATCTCATTTTTCTCCAAGACAAAATCAATTACCTTAGTATCAAAGTAGATCTCCCCTCCTGCCTTCAGGATGCTTTCTCTGAGTTTAGACACTAAAACGGGAAGTTTATTCGTACCAATATGTGGATGAGCGTCAAATAATATTTCTTCATTCGCTCCATGTGCAACAAGTACCTCTAATACCCTCCTCACATTTCCTCGCTTTTTAGAACGAGTATATAATTTACCATCAGAGTACGTTCCAGCTCCTCCCTCTCCAAAACAATAATTCGATTCGGGATTTACAATGTGCTTTTTATTGATTGCAGCAATATCCCTTCTTCTAGCCTGAACATCTTTTCCTCGCTCAAAAATTATCGGTTTTAATCCAAGTTCAATCAATCTAATCCCAGCAAATAACCCAGCTGGACCAGCACCAACAATTATTACCGCCTGCTTATCGCCAACATTTTGATAGTCGATTGAATGAGAGATTAAAGAGGATTCCTTATCCGGCTCGATCAACTCCAATTTAAATTTCACAAGTATCTGTCTTCCTCGTGCATCAATAGACCGACGTAGAGGTCTAATAATCAAATTGCTCGATTCCTTAATTGAAAGTTTTCGGAATACAGCTACTTTGAATTTAGCTTCATCGAATGCCTCTTCAGGCGATAGGTTTATGTCGTAAATTTCACTCAAAATAAAAGGGTTTTATCCTCTAAATTTAATTACAAATATAGCCATGAAATTAAATGATCACTTATTTCATTTGTCACTCACAATCTTCTTTGCTAACTTACAAGTTGTATCCACTTTACACCGCATATAAATTTCATAACTAGTACATAGAAGCATTGAAAGAAGTCATCTCAGAAAAAAGTATCGATCAAAATGCTAGACTAGATCATCTCAATGCTATTTATGAAAAATCGCCAATTGGAATTATATTCTCTGACTACAATGGTGTAATTCTTAACGCAAACCCTAGGTTCGAGGAAATATTAGGGTACAATACCATCGACTTAAATAACACCTCCGTTTTAGATATTACTTTCGAAGATGACGTTGAAACATGTAGTAATCATCTTGAAATACTTAGAAAAGGCAGAACTGATTCGTTCGAAGTTGAAAAACGATTCATTACAAAATCGGGAGAGATAGTCACTTGTATTACACAAGTGGTAGCACACCATGACCCAAAATACGGTGATCCTTTTCTGACAATAATGATATCGGATATTTCTGACAGAAAAAAAAATGAGCAAAGAAGTTTATCCGTTATTGAAGCGACTACCTCTATTATTTGGACGACTGGGCGTTTCGGCGAGATATGTTCCGAACAGTTATCATGGGGGAATTTCACTGGTCAATCATGGGAAGAGCACAAAGAATTTGGATGGGTAGATAAAATTTTTATTGACGATAGAGAGCAATTTTTAGATGATTGGAAGAATGCATATAGGAAATGCATAAACTTCGAAAGTTCTGGTAAAATCTGGCACGATAAATCCCTAACCTGGCATGACTTTGAGGTTAAAGGCATCCCTCTCCTTGATGATTATGGAAAAATCAGAGAGTGGGTTGGTGTAATTACAGACATTACGATCCGTGTTGAAGCAACAAAAAAACTTGAAGCACAAGCGCAAGAATTACAACAGTTAAATTACATAACCTCGCATAACCTCAAATCTCCTATTTCGAATATTGAAGGGTTAATTAATATGTTTGATAAAGAAGCACTGTCGGATAGAAACTTGAGAGTTTTTGAATTAATGAGCAAGGCTACTCAAGGAATGAAAACTTCTATGGAACGATTAAGTGAAGCCGTTGCTGCAAAAAATAGTTTTTTCATGCTTAGCGAATGTATCTCTATAAAAGAATCTTATGAAGAAGCTACTAAAGGTCTCGCTTTTATTATTGAGGATAGTAAAGCGAAAATATCCACAAACTTCGAGGCCACCGATTCCATCGTATTTCCTTCTCTCCATTTAGTAAGTATACTTCAGAATATGATTTCAAATGCGTTAAAATATGCACATCCTGATCGACCTCCTGAAATCTCTTTAACTACAGAATTATCCAACGAGTATGTTACAGTTTCTATTTCGGACAATGGTTTGGGAATGGATTTAAAACTAATTGAAGGAAAGCTATTTGGTCTCTATCAAAGATACCATACAGAGCAAGAAGGCACAGGTGTCGGATTGTACTTGGTTAAAGCTACTCTTGAAAATTACGGAGGAAAAATAGAAGTAGA
>JABSPR010000055.1 GCA_013214975.1 Flavobacteriales bacterium | reverse complement strand
CTGGCGGAGAAGGAGGGATTCGAACCCCCGGTAGGTTGCCCTACGCTGGTTTTCAAGACCAGTGCATTCGACCACTCTGCCACTTCTCCGAGGCGAAAATACATTTTTAATTAAAACGAAAAACCGACTATTTCATTTTTTTGTTCGTCAGCTTGAATAGTTAGTTTTACAGTATGAAAAAACGATATAAATACGCCTTTTCAATTTCAGCTTTAGTACTCATTATTAATGTCGTACCATCTATTGGCGTATCTCAAGGACTAAAATCATATTTTAATTATTCTATTTTCATTTCGCCACCAGAAGAACCTTATTTAGAAACCCATCTAACATTTGCCGGTGCAACATTGCGCTATAAGAAAAACAAGGACGAATTATATACCGCAACAATTGATGCTACTTTAACCATTACAAAGAACGACTCCGTTATTATTAGTAACAATTACGAGATTAACAGCCCTACTCACAATGATGAAGTAATAATCCCAACAAATTTTTTAGACATTACAAAGACTTTCATTGATACAGGGAAATATATTTTAACACTCACGGTTAAAGACCAGCTTGATACCATACCTGCTTTATCGTTTACTGAGAATATTTCTATATCGACAATCCAAAATATCGCATTCTCCGATATACAACTCTTAGAAAGCTACTACCCCAGTACTGCATCCTCTCCGCATATCAAGAATGGCTATGCCATGATCCCGTACCCTCTTCAATCTGCTCCTGGCAGAGTATCTTTCATTCCAGAGTCAGTCGATACGATATCGTTCTATACAGAAATCTATAACACAATTAAAGTATTAGGAGATACTGGAAAATACCTTATCACTTACTTTATTGAGGATGAATACACTCACTATAAGCTAAAAAATCAGATTCGATACTCGAGAGCAAAAAGCGAAATAGTTAAACCATTCCTAGCTAAAATTGATTTAAGTAAAATATACTCTGGCAATTACAACCTTGTTATTCAGATAAATGACGAAAACAACCAATTTCTGGCTAGGAAGAAGTTAGAATTTCAAAGAAGTAAAAACCCAGTTGAAGTAAGCCTCGAGAACTTAAAGAATATATCAATCAAAAACACCTTTGTTACAAACATTAAGGACAAAGAAACAATGATCAATCATCTCAAATGTATTCAGTTGATTGGTACTTCAAATGAGATAATCTATGCAGAAAACAGAATCAAGGAAGATGACTTATTTCTTATGCAACAATTTTTCTTCTATTTCTGGGAGAAAAGAAACCCAGATAACCCCGAACTAGAATGGAAAGAATATATTGAAAAAGTAAAATTCGCAGATAAACATTATGGTTCGATTATGAGACAGGGCTTTGAAACCGACAGAGGAAGAATATTTTTAAAACATGGAAAACCTAGTGTTCTCAACAAATACAAAAACACCGAACGAACATTCCCCTACGAGATTTGGCAATACAACATTTTAAAAGGCTCGCGAAATCGTAAAATTGTCTTTTACAACCCTACTATGGTTGGAAATGAATACCCTATCCTGCATTCAAACATTCTAGGAGAAAGAAACAACCCAAAATGGACGGAGGTTCTTATTCGAAATGAGTTAAATAAAAAATCAATGTCAGTGACTAAATCGGCTATAATCCGAGAGTTAGAACAGAACTTCAAAGTAGTCTTCTAGTCATTTCAATTATAAGTCGTGCAATCAACATCCTAAATTGATTATTAATTAACTTCAACAAATGAAAACCGCCGTAGTTATCCTCAATTGGAATGGAGAAAAAATGCTCCAAGACTATCTTCCAACCATTGTTGAGAAATCTGGTGACGAAGCCGAGGTAATAATTATTGATAATGCATCTACCGATGCTTCCATCTCGTTTCTCAGGAATAACTACCCAGGTTTAAAAGTTATCCAACTAAATAAAAACATAGGCTACGCAGGAGGATATAACAATGGACTTCAAGAACTAGAGTCTAAATACGACTATTATGTATTATTAAATTCGGATGTTGAGGTTACTGACAACTGGCTAAATCCTATTATTAAACATCTAGACGAGAACAATGATGTAGCTGCTTGTCAACCGAAAATCAAAGATATATTTAACAAAGATAAATTTGAACACGCCGGAGCTGCAGGTGGTTTTATTGATAAGCACGGCTACCCTTTTTGTAGAGGCAGAATTTTCCAAGAAGTAGAACCCGACAATGGACAGTATAATGCTAACAAAGAAATATTTTGGGCAAGCGGTTCATGTCTTTTTATTCGAAGCAAGGTCTTTCACAAATTAGACGGCTTCGACTCAGGCTTCTTTGCACACATGGAAGAAATCGATCTCTGTTGGAGAATGAAATCAGTAGGGCATAAAATAATGTATATTGGAGAATCTACAATTTATCACGTTGGAGGTGGCAGTCTACCAAAATCAAATCCCCAAAAAACATTTCTCAATTTCAGGAATGTTCTGTTGATGTTATTAAAGAATCTGCCAGCAAATAAACTTTACCGTATACTGTTATTCAAGCTATTTTTAGATGGCATAGCGGGTATTAAGTTTATTGCGGAAGGCGATTTCAAAGATTGCATCGCGGTAATCAAAGCTCATTTCTCTTTCTACGGTATGTTTTTCGAATATAAAAACAAACGCATCGATCAATCGATAAGTGGAATAACTGCGATCTACTCTAAGAGTATCGTATTTGATCACTTTATTAAGAGAAAAAAGAAGTTTTCAGAGTTGGATAATTAAGCTTTGTCGTTCGACAAACTCAATACCGCTAATCGATAAGAATCTAATCCAAAACCAGCAATACTCCCTTTACATACGGGAGTTATATACGAAACGTGCCTGTAATCCTCTCTAGAAAACACATTGGAAATATGCACTTCTACAACTGGCTTTTGAATTCCAGATATCGCATCCGCCATTGCAATCGATGTATGTGTGTATGCCGCAGCATTTAAAATAACACCTGCCGAAGATTCTCCTGCTGCCTGAATCATACCAACCAATTCTCCTTCAACATTACTCTGAACGTGGGAAATCTCATGCTCTGGGAAAAGCTTTTGAAGCTCAATTAAGTATTCATCAAATGATTGATCTCCATATATTGACTTTTCTCGTTTCCCAAGTAAGTTTAAATTCGGTCCATTTATAATCGATATCTTCATAAAAGTTGCTATTTTTCTAATGCTAAAATTAGATAAATTTCTGCTGGCGTTAATTTATGGATTGGAAAAGTTCGATTATTGGGTTTAAAGCTTACCTAAAACTAGAAAAATCAGTTTCACCTAGTACGGTTGAAGCATACCTATTGGACATAAATAAATTTACACAATATATAGATCATGCAAACCTAAACTTAACTCCTGAACGCGTTGAATTAAAGCACTTACAAGGATTTCTGAATTGGATAAATAATTTAGGAATGAGTGCTAAAAGTCAGGCTCGCTTAATTTCTGGCATTAAAGCATTCTATAAATTCCTGATTCTAGAAGATCTGATAGAAATCAACCCTACTCTATTAATTGAATCTCCTAAGCTTCCACGAAAGCTTCCAGAAGTACTGGCTATTGAAGAAATAAATGACATTATTGGAGCCATTGATTTAAGCAAACCAGAAGGAGAACGAAATAAAACAATTTTAGAAACCCTCTATAGTTGTGGTCTACGTGTATCAGAACTGGTTAATATAAAAATCACAAATATCTCATTCGATTCTGGTTTCATAAAGGTAACAGGCAAAGGCGACAAAGAAAGGCTTGTACCAATGGGAAGTGTGGCTAGTAAGCTTATCAAACAATATATTCTAGAAATAAGATCACACGCTAAAGTCAAACCAGGAAATGAGGATATTCTTTTTTTAAATCGCCGAGGGGCTGGACTTACACGTGTAATGATATTCCTAATAATAAAAGAACTGGCCACTAAAATTGGAATCCAAAAAAAAATAAGTCCACATACATTTAGGCATTCCTTTGCAACTCATTTAATTGAAGGTGGTGCTGACCTAAGAGCAATTCAAGAAATGCTAGGGCACGAATCGATCACAACCACAGAAATATATACACATTTAGATCGAGAGTATTTAAGAGATGCCATCCTATCCTTTCACCCAAGAAGTAAACTTTGATAAATATAAATAGTTCAAAAGCTACTATTTACTGGCAATTCATCGCATTTAACATGCAAATCGATTATAAATTAATCATAATCAACAGTTTGTAACTGTCTTACTTATCTGCCACAATCCTTTTTTGGAACTAATATTATTTGGATAAGGTCTATAAAATATTAAATTTACTATCATTATACAGGAAAAAAACAAGAAGCTATGACAATTTACGTGGGAAACATCCCTTATTCCATGACTGAAGAAGATTTGCAGAAAATTTTTGGAGAGCACGGTGCTGTGCAGTCAGCAAAAATCATTGTAAACAAATTCAATGGAAGATCAAAAGGATTTGGTTTTGTTGATATGGACAATGCCAGTGTAGAAGAAACAGCAGTGTCTGAACTTGATGGCAAAGACATCGATGGCAGAAATTTAAGAGTTATCATAGCACACCCAAGAGATGAAGGTCCTGATGGCAACCGCGCATAAATAACTTCTTTCTCCTCTCCTTTTAATTTCAATTTTCTCAACAATGGGTTATTTATTTGAACCTTCTGCTATGGGATATTTTTCTTATTTCAACAACATATATTCATGGCTTTGCAAGACCGGTAAAGAATATTTTCCCAGTTACCTCTTAATTACTATTCTTTAACCACCATTTATCCGCATTTCATCCCCTCTACATCACTATTCATCGAATAAAGATTACAACGGCATATTAAAAGCTAACTAATACGTAAATTACACTAATGCTGCGCTACCAGTTTGTCTAAACCTATTATCAAAATCAACTTGATTAAGTTTTTTTACTCTTCATTTTTCATTCTATTTATTTCGATTACAAACCTTGTTGCAACAACAATCACTTCAAACGGTGATGGAAACTGGGACAACACAGGATCTTGGACACCTGCCCAAATACCTGGTTCTGGAGACGACGTTATTATTGACAATGGCGATGTAATTACTATGACTCAAGATGAATCTTGCAATAGTTTAACTATTACAAGTGGAGAACTAGACGATGGCAAAAACGATCTTCTAGCATTCGGAAACTTAACTTTTAACGGCGACTGGACTGGAGGTGGGAAGATTTTTATGTACGGTGCAAATGCTGTAATCGATGGCACTGGAACTGTTACAGACAAGGGCACAATTCGTCTTGAAGTTAGTCCCGTGACCATTTCATCTTCCGCTGTACTGGCAATGAATAAGGTTAAATTCGATATGAAAATCGGTACGGAAATAACCAATAATGGCTACATCGAATGCAAAACGATAAAGGGAGCTGACAACTCTTCTGTTTGGACCAACAGTACTAATTCAACATTACTTATTAGGCAAACACTATTTAAAGGCGATCAAAAAGGCGTTATCGTTGCTACAGCCACAGGCAACACTGTTGTTTATAGGAATGCAGATAAAGATATTTATACAACTAGTTACTACAACTTGTCTATCGACATGGGTGGTAATACTGCTCAAATGGTTGGTAGTCTCGTTGTTCTAAATGATTTAACGATAATAACAGGAACATTAGATGCGGACGTATTAAGCAATTTCGACATTAATGTTGGTGGTGACTGGGATAATCAAGGTGCTACTTTTAATGGGTACAACAATACAATTACTTTCGATGGAGCTAGTACAGGTGTTATTAATAACGCACAGACATTTTACAATCTTACCCTTAATAAGTCAGCTGGTGAATTACAAGTAAACGAAGATGTAACAGTAAGCAACGTGCTAACAATGACAAGTGGAAATATTTCAGTTGCTTCCACCAAAACTTTAGAGCTAGGCACGGATGCTGTAAACGAAGGTACTCTTTCACACAGCTCCGGTTTTATTAGTGGTTCGTTTGAAAGATGGGTGGCAACAACTAATAAAAACTATTTGTATCCAATCCAAACAAACTCCAATGATTATGGCATCCTGCTAAATTTTAGTGCCATTACAATAACAGGAACTTTAATTGCCATTTTTGACGAGACTGATCCTGCTTGGTCTCAAGCGGATCTTTCGGACGGAACTGCAACCGTTACAGATCGCTTTAATACTGGGTTCTGGGATTTAAGCCCTAATGGTCTAAGTGGCACATATTCTATTAATGCTTACGCCTCCGCCTCATTATTTAATTCTAATACTCGTAATGCGGCAACAAGATTATTATATAGAGGAAATGCATTATCCGATCATACAAATAACGGTACTCACCAAAGCGCATTAGGTGATTCTCTTTATAGGACGGCCATCACAAGTACAACCGGCCAGTTTT
>JABSPR010000054.1 GCA_013214975.1 Flavobacteriales bacterium | reverse complement strand
TTGGTACAACAAAAATAGAAGACACTCCCATTTAGGAGGATTAACAATAAATGAATTTGAAAAATTTAATCAACTAAAACATGTGGCTTAATGGTTGTTTAAATCTGTCCGAAAAATGGTAGGAAGTCCACCTGCACCATCGATCGATAAAATGGATACTAAATACGTATAAACGCTTCAAACGAAGCCGAGTTTTAGCCATAAAGTGGCTTAGACGAATTACTATTGATTATCCCAATATGTTTTATCATTGGGCTTTAGGTTATCAATTAATCTAAGAATTTGGCCGCATAATAAGAGCCGTATGAGTCGAGAGGTTCACGTACGGTTCTGCGAGAGGTTTAGGGGTGAGATTCCCCTTTACCTACTCGACTGGGGCTAGTTATTATTTCTATTTGAATTGCTTTTCTTGAAATTAGGTTTTTGTATTCCTCTTTTAGTTTGCCAGGCAAGAAACTTTTATCAATAAACAGAAACCATTTCGGTAATAATTCCTGGAATTTATTAAAAACATTATTTATTACTTTTTGATCTATGTTTGATCCTTTCATTGCAATTTCAAAATCAATTCTATTTATTTTCTTTTTCTTTCCATTTAAATTTAAGGCTAGATCCTCATCGTCTTGATCGAAAATTAATTCGGAGGAAACCAAATCATAAGCAGGACAGAGGGCATATTCATCCTTCAACTTCAAAAGAGAAAAGTTTTTTAGGTGCATATCATTATTTCCAGTTAAAAAACAAAACATAACTAGTTCGAAAAAGTTTGTGACATCTAGTCCTGGGTTCGCAGAATATTTTTTTATTGCTTTAACAATTTGTTCGTGAGATCCATTGTACTTATGTTCAGTTAGCCTTTCGGTTAGCTGACACATATCCTCCATATGATTTTTTTCTTTTTTACTGCGATCAATTCTCTTTGTGATGTAAGCAAGCTCGCCGGACTTTAATTTAATTAGACAGTGTTTAACAGTTTTTATTCTGCTAATTTCAGCTAGGTGCATTGTTAGATCTTCATTCTCGGGTAATTGTGCATACAATTCTGTTTGGGGTTTTAATATGTATTCACCCCATAATCCCACAATAGTTAGTCTTTCTGTATTGCCAGCTTTTTTATCGATGCCTAGTGCCAGTTTTGGTTGAACGCCTGTTACGGTTGTATGGCTTTTAATTACTTGTTCAGCTAATTTTATTATTTCATCTTGTGTGAAGTTGAGAACAGGAGGAGTTTTTTTTCCGAAAAATATGGTACTGCATTTTTCGTGATAATCGCTTATCGGAACTTCAACATTATTTTCGCTTTGCTCAATTGTTTTGTAGCAGTAAAGACAAATATTCTGCATGATTTTATTGTATTGGTTCAATTGAGACTGCCCCGATGCAATCGTAACATGTAACAAGTAGAATACTCATTCTGTCTCTGGGATTATATTTCCAGTTTTTTTGAACAATATCAAGAAGCCATCCTTCGGGAATTAGACCGTCGAAAAATGGAAACAGTATTTTGCTGTGATAAGCGTTGCCGCTAAGAGGTAGAGTTAAGCTTATTTGCTCAGCATCATTTTTGTTCAAATACGACTGCTCATACTGGAATTGGTAACCTTCTTCATCCTCGATTAATGTTCCAGCCCAATTTTTATGCCTGTACACTTTAGCTTTCTTCATCTCTGCTTATTGGTAGGGGGCCAAGTTCATGTCCAAATAGGGATAAGATTTGGTTAACCTTATCCATTTGCAATGTCTTTTTACCTCGTTCTAGTTCTCTAATAAACCGTAAACCCACACCAGCTTTGAACGACAAATCTTCTTGGGTGAGATTTTGAGACTTTCTTTTTCTTTTTACGAATTGACTTAATTTCATAGATATTATACCCTTTCGGGTACAAATATACGCATTTTATTAAAAGTGTACCCATTCGGGTATGAAAAGATATAAAATTACATTTAGGGTACCCGAACGGGTATGTTTTGTTAGAGTCTGGTAATGTACGTAAAGGGAGATAGTTGACAGTTGTGCAAGGCACATAGTTTACACTATATTGTCTGTTAACCTGATACCGTTACCTTTATATTTAAATAAAAATTATCATTTATATATCCTAAAAATATCTCTCTATAGAATACTTTCCAAATACCATTTCCTAATTCATGTATTCCAACATGTTTACCTACAAGAGCCCTACTAAGATATACCCAATAGAAAGACTTCCATCTGAGAGCTCCATTTTTAGTTACATATTTTAGTTTAATCTCATGACCATACTGATAGTCTTGCATTATGTTTGGAAACTTTCTTCTAGAGTATATGTGTGCTTTTTCAGGAGTCTTCATTTCTAAGGCTTCATGCGGCCTAACAGTGTTGTGCTACTTTACAAAGTGATTCATTGATCTTTGTTGTCCTGTAAGGTTGAAAGCAGGAGGCATAGCACATTCAGCTTTAAGGTATTTGTGCATTCTTTCATGTCTTCCGTTTTGCTCAGGATGAGCTGGATCAGAGAATACTGGCATTATGCCAAGGTCAATAAACCAATATGAAAGTTGTGTAAATATTTTAAGCGCTCTAGTAGAGCCAAAAGGAGATCCATTATCGGTATGGATTTGATGTGGCATTCCATACTTTTTAAATACACGAGTAAATTCTTTTTTGACAGACATATAGTTTTTCGAGTATAAACCTTTAGAAGAGAACACAAATCGACTGAAGGAGTCTGCAATAGTTAGGTAGTTGCTGTACTCTTTGCATAACGAAGCGATTCTAATTTGCAATGTAGTCAAGCGGACAAGCTCTCTCATATTTAATATCTCTATGCTTTAAGCTAGAAAGATCTTCTTGTGCATCGAGGTTGTTTGCCGGACGGTTTTTGAAAAAGTATTTTGTGTTAATCCAAGCAATTCCTCTGAAGGTACTAAAGATCTCTTCTACATTCTTTGGATTGTTAATTACATAAGACATGTTGAATTCCTCAGACCATCCAACATTAGTTAATGTGCCAATAAGTTTTTGAAGCAACGGATCGGTTTTGAATTCAAAGCCAATGTGCATTCTGCTATCGACTATTAAATGTCTTAAGGTTATAAATTTGGTAAGCTTTCTCATGAGTTCATTTAATGGTGAACCACGAGAATAGAAAATGATACATTACCTAAACAAGTATTAAACGTTTATAGTCGATTATAAACGGTTAAAAATTATTTTTTTTCTGGTAATCAGTGATTTGTGTGTTTGCTTTTTTTACAGTTTAATGCCGAAAATACAAACATCATCGATTTGTTCTTGATCTCCACGCCATAATTCAAAGGCTTTGTTGAGCAGCCTTTTTTGATCTTCCATTTTCTTTCTATGGATATCGATCATGAGCTCTTTCATCCGCTTAACTTTAAATTTCTTTCCCTTCGGGCCACCAAATTGATCTACATAGCCATCTGAAAAGATGTAAAGCATGTCGCCAGATTTTGTTTCTATTTTATGATTTGAATACGACTTAGTTTTTACATAATTACCAATTGGCTGCTTGTCGCCTTTTGTTTCAATTACTTCTCCATCTCGCAACAGAAATAAAGGATTGTTAGCTCCTGAGAATTCTAAGCTGCCAGATTTTTTATCCAAACTGCAAATGGCAATATCCATTCCGTCTCGAACCTCATCCTCCGATTTTTCGAACGTCTCTTTTACCAGTTCATTTAGCTTATCAAGAATCTTAGCTGGCTCTGTTAATCCGAATTCACGAACTGCTCTGTTTAAGCTGTTATGTCCAATTACGCTTACCATAGCGCCAGGAACACCATGACCTGTACAGTCAACGGCGGCAAATAAAATTTTATCACCCCTTGCCCCTAACCAATAAAAGTCTCCACTAACAATGTCTTTCGGCTTAAACAAAACAAATGCATTCGGCAAGTGATCTTTTATAAGTTTAATAGGAGGAAGGATGGCATCCTGTATTCGTTTAGCGTAGGTGATACTAGCAGTTATATCTTGACTTCTTTCTTCTACCAAGTCTTTCTGAATGGCTAACTGCTCATTAGATTCGGATAGGGCTAGTCTTGCTTTTATTTCTCTTACCGTAAGGTTGTATCGCGTACTAATAAGAAAGATGGTAAAAATTGAGACAGACAAAGTGAGTAATCCACCATTAGCCATAATCTCATCAAAAGTGAGTGGTGAGAATATTGGAAATAATACTAAGCCGCTTGTTATGTTTGCTATAACAATTACGATTGAGTAAACCTTCTCCCATAAAACGAGCATGCCACAGCCAATAAACAAAGCAATATAAGCGAAAGTGTGTTGCTGAAACATCTCAACATCCATTACGCTATATAAGTATGCGTTCTCAACTGATATAAGGAGTACCGCAGTGGCAATCATTACTTCGTGTTTAATAATGGAGAACTTATGACCAAAGATGCTTGCCAAAATGGTTAGAGAAAGAACAGATCTAATAATAAAGAACTGTAACCAATGCTCAGGCATAATAAAATAATCGCTGATACTAAATATTAGATTGAATGCAAATGCACACCAAGCACCTACTTTATGGTACTTAATAGAAATTGACTCTAAGGCTGTTTTCCAATCAGATTTATTGATCGACGGTAAGTCCGAGTTCATTATCCGGTTGTGGTATTTCGTTGATTATTCAAAGCTTAAATGTCGGAATAATATCTATTCGCCGTAAATTTTCTTAAGAATTTCTATGTCGTCTGGCGTGTCAATAACGCGTTTAGTACGAGTACACCTATCGGTAATTACTATTCCCTTTTTCATTTTCCCAAAGATTAGGTAAGACTCGCCTTTCTCCATTTCGAATGCACAGTTTTCAGTAAAACGGACTTCTATCGTTTTGGAAATTTCCCCTTTGTAATGATTAATGCGTCTTACCTTAACTATTGTGTATTTGTTGTCTGTTTTATTAGATGAGTTAAAGAGCCTTATGCTTTCTACTTTACCAATAAATACAGCTTTAGATCGCTTCACTTCTTTGAATAGATTCTCCGATTCCTTGCAATTGCAATCGTTCGATGCAAATACGGAATAGCTTAAGGTGAAAAATAAAAGGGTAATAATACTTTTAATCAAATACGCAGATTTAGTTACAGTCTGTGTGTTTGTTACGGTTAAAAATAGCAATTGGTTTACCAATCATCTCAGAATTTACGAGAGGATGATTTTTTGACTTAGAAACAATACCGTCTTTTGCATATGTCCATTTTAACTTTGGATCGAATAAGGTAAGCTCAGCCTTTTGATTGATATCGATGGTAGGAACTTCAATTCCCAGTACTTCTCTTGGGTTCGTAGCCATAATCCTGACGATTTCCGCTAGATCTGTTTTGTCGCTAAGAGCTTTATTGATTAGCGGATAACTCGTTTCTAATCCAATCATTCCAGGTGCGGCATCTTGAAAGTCTTTATCTTTTTCTTCTACGTCTTCCGGACAATGATCCGAACAGATCGTGTCGATTGTTCCTTCTTTAATTCCCTTAAGTAATGCTGTAATATCCTTTTTCCCTCTAAGAGGAGGAACAACTTTGTAGTTACTATCGAAAGATTCTATGCTTGAGTCATCGAAAGTTAAGTTGTTGATTGAAACCTCTGCAGTAACTTTTAATCCTTTCTTTTTTGCTGCTTTAATTAACGCAACCGATTTTGCTGTAGAGATGGTAGAGAAGTGCATTCGTCCTTGCGTATATTCAATCAGAGCTAAATCTCTTTCTATCATCACTTCTTCTGCAATGGATGGAATTCCTTTAAGTCCAAGACTAGTGCTAGCCATGCTCTCGTTCATTTTTCCTCCATTGGATATACTTGTATCGTCTGGATAAGAAATTATAAGTCCACCAAAACCTTGCACGTATTGCAGAGACCTTATCATTAAACCTGATTCTTTGATGGGTAGTTTGTCGTCCGAAAAAGCGATTGCACCAGATTTATGCATGTCGTACATTTCCGATATGTCTTTTCCTTTTAACTCATCCGAAAGAGCTCCTACAGGATATACCTGAACAATCATCGAAGCTGTTTTGTTCTTGATGTATTCTACTTGCGATTTTGTATGGATGGGTGGATTGGTGGATGGCATGCAAGCCACAGCAGTAAATCCGCCTTTGGCAGCACATCTATTACCCGATTCTAAATCTTCTTTGTGCTCAAACCCCGGATCTCTAAAATTGGCTTTCATATCGAACCAGCCAGGGGAGAGGTGTTGGTTTTTCTTATCGTAAACAATGCATTTCGCAGATGGCTTAATGCTTTTTTCGATCTTTTTAATTACTCCATCCTTTAAAAGGATATCCATCTTTTTATTATGAAATGGGGAGTTGAGATCTACTATTTTGGTCGACTTAATTAAGATCTCCATGTTCACTCTTTTTCGGTTTTCCAATACCTTAACAGTATTGTTTCTATTGCAAAAAACGCGATAGCAAAAATACTACATAGTTTCCACAATGTTCTGCTATTACTCAAATCTGCCATACCACCAGTAAAGAGGCTACTTAATTCTTTGTCTATATTGAAGTTTTTAACGTCCAACGATTTAGCAATGTCCTCTAGCTCATCATTACTATAAGATGCTGTTTCAGATTCTATTCGGTCGTAATTAAACGAGATGCCGATCTTATTACTGTCGTTTCTTAGAATGTAATTACCTGCCTTTTTAATTTGTTCTCCTGGGTATAAATGCAAATTAGTACTTGCCATTTTGTATT
>JABSPR010000053.1 GCA_013214975.1 Flavobacteriales bacterium | reverse complement strand
TTAACTTTGAGCAAACTGTTAAGTATTTAAAAGAATATGCTAAGAAATTTGTTAAAAAATATACTTGGATGCACCTTGAAATTGTAGCTATTGACTTCACGAGTGAAAAAGAAAAAGCATCCTAATTCAATTGATTGCAGTGCTACCGTAAGTCGTTTTCCTCTAAAAGACCAGTTAACTTCTTAGCATTATGCTGCCGTTCTGTGAAATAAATCAAAATGCATGAAGAAACTAGATATGTGATTTTTTGTAAGAGGTGATCTTGGCACTAGTGGCGAATAGTTAACACATCTTCAAAGATCTATGTATGGGATTCTCCACTCTCATTCCGTCTCAAACAAACAATGGGTCCAGAACACGAGTGAAACGGAGAATAAGCCATCTGTAAACACAGTCATTAACACGGAGGTGAAGTAAGGTCGAGGTGTGCCATGCATAACACTCTCACTATGAAATTACAGGACTAATGGCTTTTGGATAATATTGACACAGGACGGGATGAGTATGATGAGGCTATAGTGGTGCTTGTTTTTTGGCTTGAGGTTGGGAATATGAATTCATGTATATTCGAACCAAACGATTAGAAGAAGAAGCGACGTGATGGATGGGGAATTGAAACTGTTGTTTTTAATGCTTATTGTGGCCATGGCTGCCAGTTGCTCGCAACCTCGACCTGAGCATGGGGTATCCGACGCCTTCGAGACATCATCGTACGAAATGAACGATGTAACAGTTCAGCATATTACATGGCATAATGAAAGTGCTATTGCTGTTATTATTGATAAACATGTTATGTTTAAGGTGAATTATTTCAGTGAGACTGGCCATAATGGATACTTCATAAAAGAGGTCATTTGGTCGCCAGATAGTTCATGTTTTGCTTTTAAACTATTTAATGCTGGAGGGCATATGCCATATCGAAGTCCAGTAAAGATTGCGAGAATTAAATCTAAACAATTGAACTGATTGATGCTGAGAAAATAATTAAAAAGATTCCTGGTATCTCCAATATTGCAGTGAGTCATTTAAAGAAACCTTATCTTAAATGGTTATCAAACACCCGCTTGCAGGTATATGTAATGTCCCATGACAAAGAGGGTGATAATGGGATGTATGTCATAGATGTTGACCGCATGTCGGCAGAAAAGCAGAATTATCCCGAGGCTAATCCGTGATGAGTGATATAACTGGAATACCATCTAATTTATTTAGTGGTTTTTTGATTGCATTTACAATAACTATTAATCTCGATCTTATCGTAATTTTTTTTCCGTATGATCCTAATTTGATAAACTATTTCTTTAGCTGCGCTCTTTCTTTATCTATTGTGTCTGCATTTTTCGCTTTGAGGCATCGGAAAATATGGACTTATATATTTCTCATCATTCATATTATCTTTGTGCTATTATTGCTGTGGTTTTGTATATGGGAGATTGTCGGTGCTAATTGGCAGTTACCCATTATTTTCGGGAACTATTTATTGATTTTATCAGCTGCACTCGTCATTCCATTCTCAGGTGCTATGTGTGGAGCGTGGATGAGAGTTGAGGAATTTTCACACAAAGCAGTATGATGGGCGAGGATATGCAAGCTGATAGTGGTTTTACTAATTTGAAACGTAATCTTATACGTACTCTATGTCTCTTGGTATTAGCAGTAGTACTGGTGTTTGCAGGTGAGGCCTATTTGGAAGATAGGAGATTTAGTAACCACAAAAACAAAATTGGA
>JABSPR010000052.1 GCA_013214975.1 Flavobacteriales bacterium | reverse complement strand
TTCAATTACCGGAAGATCTTTAGTGCAAGACGAAAGAAGCGTTGCTGTGCAAAAAACAGTAACGCATAGCCATAACGTATTTAAAAATCGCGTTGTATTCATATGGTGTCGGTATTAATGGTTTGAAATAGAGTGGGTTGTGTCTTGTTTGGATTTCTTGCCTTTTGTTAACGCAAATGTATAGAAACAAATGTACTACTCAAGCGAAAAAGTATAGATATTTCTACTTTCGTCGCCAGTAATTAGGTTTAAGCTTCCGTTTCTATTTATATCGGAGATAGAGAATTTTTTACTTCCTGTAAGAGGAAACCCTTCGGCCATAGTTCCATCTGGATTGAAAAGGAAAACTTCGTTTGATTGTTCCGCTAGAATTCCGATTTTAACTCCTTTCGATCCAAAATTGAATAGGAGAGGTGTATCTGAGATTTCTGTGTTGAATGTGTAACTATAAACTAATGCTCCCTCATGATCATAAACGGAGAGTATGCTTTGGTCTAAATAAATGTACTCGGCAATTTTGTCGTTGTTTATATCCTTGTAAAGAAAGAAGTGGTTGGAACTAACCGTGTCTATTAAGATAATTTCTTCTTTACTGCTTAAGTAAAGTTTACTTATTGTTCCTAATGTATCCGTACTAATAATTTTCGTAGAGTTGATGTCTTTTCCAATCTCAATCGTAATTTCTTGAGAGTTTACATTTGTCGATTTTTTCATTTTAATACGGGTTTGACCTTGTCTATTTAAGACGTACACTTTACCCAAAGAATCGACGGCAACAACATAGTCCTTCTTCTTTATAGAGAAGTGCTTGATTTGCGCCTTAATAATAGATTCTGATTTTTTGAATTTCCACCCTCTAACCAGTTTGCCTTCACCAGTGTAATTGTAAATATGCTTGTCTTCGCATGCGACTATAAGCCTATAGTCTCTTTTGTTATCATAATCAATAATTGCTACAGGATTCGTTGCATTGGCTTTAAGTTTAATCGGATATCCATCGACATAGTTTCCTTTTCTATCTAACAGATGTATTGCAGATGTCGTATTGAATAGCATTTGAAGTTTTCCATTCTTATATAAATCAATCTGAGAAATGGAACCTATAATCTCATCATCAAGAGTTTTTTTGAATAAAACTTTACCGGTAGGGCTAATGAGATAAATTGAATTAAGTACATCTTGTACAACGATCTCCTTATTACTTGTGTAATGGTTTATTACAATGGAAGGTTTTGTTCTGATGCAAGTATCCAATTCTGTTTCCCACATGGAGGCGCTTACTTGTTTGTAAACGGGATTGTAATCCAGGTAAATATTATTGTAAAACGAGTTCTTGATATCTGTTCCGTTTATTTGATAACCCACTGCTCCAAACTTTTGAAGTAAATCAATTTGTTCTGTAATTTGGTTAGAGCTTGATGGATTAAGAAATGCTTTGTAGATATTACTAGAACGAGCAATATTAGAGTATAAATAGATATTAGATTCGGAAGATAATTTTTCAGCAAAGTTTATGTAATTAATGTCTCTGCTAAGTGTCTTTTCGGAGAGGTATCTATTAATAAATTCTTTTAACCCGCTATTGCTATTTCCAAAGACAACATATTCATCGATTATGATGAAGTAGCTCTGATCTAGTCCTTGAAATAATCCACCTAAAAGATTAGGTATGATATAAGGGATGTTAATATTAACGATATTGAAATCTCTGTATGTTTCTGTTTCAACCTTTTTACTATGGTAGCTGGATAGAGAAGAGACAAGACTGTCCAATGAATTATTTACTTGTTCAACGTTTTTAGATTTAAATACTGCATACGTATTCCTTGTAAGATTACTGTTTTTGGGTTCTGTATAAACAAGGGCTATTTCGTTTCCAATCCAAGAAAGAAGACTCTTCTCGATATCTAATTCGTAAAGGCTGTTTATTGCGTTTATAACATTGGTATGGTAGTTAAGTCTTTCCTTTCTCTTTAAGTAGCTCTTGTATTTTGAATAAAATTTATCAAAATTACTCATTCCTATAAAAATGAATGACGAAGTACTAGACGGAATAATATGGGTAAACTTAATTTCTTGTTGAGTTTGGCCTTTGAAAAGATTGAGGTAACTATCTAAGGAATCATTAAAAGTTGTAAAGCCGTTCATTGTTATGGAATTTGGCCTTATTCTTACGTCCGACTCCGACCACTCAGCAAAGCTGGATAGTGTTAATATGTTTTTATATGATTTTGAATCCAAATAGGAATCGAAAAGTTTAAAGAAGTATTTGAAGTTCAGATAGATATTTGCATCTGTTTTTTTTCCTGCTGTTTTATGTATTTTTTTAAAGAGTATGTTGTCTTTTATTGAATTTCCCGTGCGTGTATGTTTAACAGCATCTTCCACAAGTACAATAGAGTAGCTTCCAATAAATAGCCCATCTACTATGGTAAACGAAAATGGTTTTGGAGATAGAGCAATCGTATTTATTACGGTACCATTATAATTTTTTGTGCTTAATTGATTTTTTGAAAATCCATTGTCATCAAGGATTGTTTCCAGGGAAAGTAGATTTATTTTTAATCCGAGATTAAATGTAAATAGGAACTCATACTTCTTATCCCCAGTAGAGTGTATAGAGGCATATAGAGGGTTTTCTTCTAAAAGGTCATCAAGTAGATTGTTGTTTTGAACCGCACTATCAATCTGAGACATTTGATAGTTTAATTGATTAAAGCAGTCAACTGTCATTAACTCCTCCCACATTATATTTGTTTCCGATAACTTATCATAAACCTTCTTTGCTTCATTTAATTCGATAATTAATGCAGCATTTCTCGGTATTGCATTTAATGCATTGTTTGTAGGTTCCGAGCGTTTTAATAAAAAGAGATACGTATATCCGATTCCCCCGAGAAGAACAATAATTGAAATGAATATGAAAACCTTTTTAATCATTCTATAATTCATCTGTAGCTTGAGCAGGCAGTAAACAGAAAGTCATGCGATGATATTTAGTTGCACCAAAATTAGCAATGGCCTGTCTGTGCGTTTTTGTAGGATATCCCATATTCGAATACCATCCATATTCGGGCAATTGCTTATTGAGCTTTAACATGTAGTCATCCCGATGTGTTTTGGCTAGAATAGAGGCAGCTGCTATAGACATGTATTTTGAATCGCCTTTAATAATGCATTGATGATCGATGCCTTTATATGGTGTGAACCTATTGCCATCAATTATTAAATGATTTGGGGAGGATTTTAATTTATCGATTGCTCTATGCATAGCCAAGAATGAAGCATTTAATATGTTTATTTTGTCTATTTCGATATTGTCTACAACTCCTACAGCCCATGATAAAGCTTTCTTTTCTATCTCAATTCGTAGCAAATCTCTTTTGGATTTGGAAAGTTTCTTTGAATCATCTAACCCCTTAATAGGCTTTTTTTTATCTAAAATAACGGCTGCTGCGTATACAGGGCCCGCTAAACAGCCTCTTCCTGCTTCATCGCATCCTGCCTCAATAGCTTTAGATATGTAGTGTCGTTTTAACATTGCTCAAATTTCTAAAACTTTCTCCATACTTGCCCATAATTTTTTAGCAGTTATATCCCAGGAGAATTCTTCTCGTATTATTCTTCCATTTTCTACTAATTCAATTCTTAATTTTTCATTGGATGATATCTCATCCATTGCTTCTTTAATTTTTATTGTCGATTTGGGATCGACAATTAACCCTGCATTTCCTGCAATTTCCGGCATGGATGTTACATTGGAAGTGATAATAGGAATGTCGCAATTCATCGCTTCAATTAAAGGAATACCAAACCCCTCAAAGTTTGAAACGTAGGTTAGAGCAAGGGAAGAAGCAACTAAATTACTCAAGTCTTTAACACCTAGTCTTCCGGTGAAAATAATATCCTCCGAATGTTTCATGTTAGTGTAGGCAGTGGTTATATCGGCCGACCACCATTTTTTCTCGCCAACCATTACTAGCTTAATGTTGTTTTTTGAGGCAGACTTAAATAGATCAAATGCTTTGAACAGATTTGCAATGTTTTTTCGAGAATGCATTGTGCCAACAAAAATGAAGTATGGGCAGTCGGCTGAAAACTTATTTTTTATTTTTTCTTTATCGTTTTCAACAAGTGGTTTATACAAACTATTAGACCCGTTATAGACTACGTCAATTTTATCTCGGTCAATACCGTATGTGTTTGCTATATCTTTCCTAGAAAATTCCGAAACTGTAGCAATTCTATTAGCAATTTTCGCATATTTAGGGAAGAAGTGGCGATAAAATTTCCGGTAAGCCCATGGAAGGTATTCTGGATAATGTTCAAAATTTAAATCGTGCATTACAGCTAGCGCAGGCACTTCAGATGAACAAGAAAGATACCCATCAGGAGATAAGAATAGGTCGGCCTTTAATTTTCTTAGGATACCCGGCAGCTTAAACTCAAACCAATAATAATATAAGAGAGGATGGCGTGTAGGAGGTCCAACCACTATTGGTTTCACATTTTTTGCGAATATGAAATCGTCGTGATAGGGCCTGTCGAATATAAAGTAAAAATGGTGCTCGGGGTGATCTACTGTTATTCGCTTGAGCACCTCGAAGGTGAACCAGCCGATACCATCTAATTTATCTTTAATCAATAAACGGGTATTAACGGCTATTTTCAATTTGATTTAGTTAAGATCGATGAGCAAATTTAGGTTAAAATAGATGGTCCCAAAGTCACGATTAATGATATTTTTGTATTACCAAATATTGAAGAATAAATTGAGCTTGTCGTCGTTAAGATGATTCTATTTATAACAGGCGATTCAATAAGCCCATTTAGAATTTTATAGGTGCAAAGAGAATGGAAAAAAAAGAACTGAGTATAGAGGGGCTAGTCCAATTGGTGTTTGATAACAGCAGAACATTATTGGTTGTTGTTGTTATTGCAATGGGCCTTGGATATGGAGCGTCATATTTGATAAAGCCAAAGTTTAAATCAACGTTAATATTATATCCCACTAGTCAGAATTCTATATCTGAGTCTATTATACGAGGAGGAAAAGGGTTTCTTGATTTTGGGGATGAGGTTCAAGTTGAAAAAATGTTACAAGTCCTAAATTCAAATGAGATTAGGGATTATATAATAAAGCGATACGACTTGTATAAGCAGTATGAAATCGAACCGAAATCTAAAAATGCTTGGACACACGTAATTGAACAGTATAAAAGTAATGTTCAGTTTAAGAAGAACGAATTCATG
>JABSPR010000051.1 GCA_013214975.1 Flavobacteriales bacterium | reverse complement strand
GAAACAACTACTCGTTTAAAAGCTTCACTATAGCTTGAAGGGGACTTAACTCTTTTGTTCAATTCCTTTTCTGATGACATATATTTGATAATATAGTCAACCTTTTTCAGGACGGGACACTATAATAAAAAAGCCTTTCACATTTGTGAAAGGCTTTTTTTGGTGTGGTGCCTCCAGGAATCGAACCAGGGACACATGGATTTTCAGTCCATTGCTCTACCAACTGAGCTAAGGCACCATCCTAAATTAGGGTGGCAAATGTATAAAATATTTCTACACGCTAAAAGTTCTGTTGTTATTAGTTGGCGTGATTATTAGTTTAATTTTGATACCACTATTATAAGCGATGAATTTAGTATTAGATTTCGGCAACACAAGGTGTAAAATGGGGATATTCGAAGAGGATAAATTACTCTCTAATGACTCTTTTATTGGCTTGAATGTAACTAAGTTAGAAAGTATTCTTGTAGATAATAAGAATATCACAGACGTAATGATTTCTTCGGTGTCCGAAGTTGACGAAGAGGTATTGTCTCTTTTGAAAAATAATTTTAACTGTGTGGAGTTTTCTGATGAAACTCTTATTCCGATAATTAACAATTACCTCTCGAAAGAATCTTTGGGAGTAGATCGGCTAGCAAATGCAGTTGCTGCCGCACATCTTTATCCCGATTCCGACGTGCTGGTAATTGATGCAGGAACTGCTCTTACTTTTGATTTCATTAGTAAAGATGATGGTTTTCTAGGTGGAGGAATTAGTCCTGGGCTTCAAATGAGATTTAAGGCACTTCATACTTTTACTGATAAGTTGCCGTTACTTGAACCGAATTTGGATGTAGAATTAATAGGTTCTAACACAGAAGAGGGAATTAAATCGGGTGTACAAATTGGAATGTTGGCAGAAATTGAAGGGATAATCGAGAGATATAGAACGAATTATCCGGAATTGTTGATTATTGGTACGGGTGGAGACCTAGATTTCTTTAATAACAAGTTAAAAAGTCACATATTTGCGGATTCTTTTTTATCACTGAAAGGATTAAACACTGTATTAAACTATAATGCTTAGGCAATTATTTCTATCAAGCTTCTTTTTTACACTTCTATTATGCCATTTAGGCAAGGAGGTAAGGGCACAGACAAAATTGAATTCGCCATATTCCTATTTGGGTATAGGGAAAATAAAGGATGATGGGAATGTGGTGTCCCAATCTCTATCTGGATTAAGTGCAGGGGTTAGAGACAAAAGAGAACTTAATTTTTTAAATCCGGCATCTATTACTTCGTTGAATGTTACGACATACGAAGCTGGAATTGGTGCATCGTTTCTAAACGTTACTGAAGGTGATGCCAATAATAAAAGTGCCTTGGGTGCCTTAGATTATGTTTCACTTGCATTTCCGATGGCAAAAGTTGGTGGAGCTACAGGCTTTGGTATAAGGAGATATAGTAATGTTGGTTATGCGATTGAAGAAGAATTTACTGCAGATGGTTTAGGTACATTAAAGAATACATTTACTGGCGAAGGAGGGATTAATAAATTTAATCTTACTCAGGCCTTTACTGTAAAGGGAGTATCATTAGGAGCTAACCTTAATTATCTATTTGGGACCATTAAACACGATGGGAAATTAGATTATGAAGATCCATCAATCACGCAATCACCTACATATCTAAAATCGAATTATATAAAGGATTTTAATTTTGATTTTGGTTTTCAATATAGCCATGAGTTTAAACTGGATAGTATTGATAGGAATAAAGTTTTTGAAATTATTGTAGGTGGTACATATGTTCCTGGTTATAAATTGAAGACGGAGAATTTAGATACCCGAGAAGTTTCTTTGAATATATTTAATGAGGATACATTAGTTATAGGCTCAGGAAATATTACTATGCCAACTCAGTTTTCAGTTGGGATATGTGCGGTGTTGAATCGCAAGTTAAAAGTAGGGTTCGATTATAGAAGTGCTGCTTGGAGTGATTTTCGAAATCCTTTGTTTGATGAATCAGGTGCTTATCAGTTAGCTAATAGTACTAAAATGATTATCGGGCTTCAGTATACGCCTAATAAAAAAATGACCAAAGGACTCTTTACTCGGACTACTTATAAGTTTGGAGTAAGTAGCGGAAAGTCGGAAATAGTAAACAGTGGAACTCAATTAACGAATAGTGGCATAAGTTTTGGTCTAGCGATTCCACTTAGAAATTATTCGAATGTTATAAACTTAGGTTATAGATATAGTGAGCTAAGTTCAGGAAAGAATAAAGACTTAATGAATGAGTCAACTCATAGGGTGATTTTGAGTTTTACATTTAATGAGAAATGGTTTACAAAGTACAAGTATGATTAATTTGAATACGGAAATGAAAAAAATAATATTTATAGTTGTTGGTGCTCTTTTAGGGTTATCGACCTTGGCGATTGCGGGTGGTAAATATGGTGCTACAGCCGCCGATAGTATAATATGTATTGAGGCTTTAAACCTGTATGGTGATGATTATAAAGCGAAAAATTAT
>JABSPR010000050.1 GCA_013214975.1 Flavobacteriales bacterium | reverse complement strand
TGTTTACGTTGTGGACGACGACGATATCGCTTTATTTATCACCGAGGATAATCTAGTTAGAACCGAAATTGATGAACTGAAAATTCTATCCTTCAACAAGCCTCTAGGCTTTATTGATTCAATGACTAATCTTGAAATAGAGCAGCCAGATATTCTTATTATTGATATAAACATGCCCCTAATTAATGGATTTGAAGTAATTGATAAAATAAAATTGCTGAGCAACTTTAATCATGACATGAAAATCCACATGCAAAGCACTAGCAGTTCACCCTCAGAATTGGATAGAATTAAAAAGTCTAAAACTATCAAGTCATACTATACTAAATACATAACGACAGATCAATTCAAAGAAATTATTAAAGAATAGAGTCTCATTTAAACCCCACTTTGATTAACGATACATTAATGAGGAATAAGGCACACGGCATCATGTTCCATCATTTTCATCACGAAAATCAAAGCAGGACAGCACAAGGTTCTCTCTCTAAGAATCAGTTTATTACGAAACTAAGCTATCTACAAAAAAATTTCAATCTTATCTCTGCTGACGAATGGTATTCCAAGGCCATTAAAAATGATCTTGAACAGAAGGATATATGCATATCGTTCGATGACAATTTAAAATGCCAGTTTGAAATCGCTCTTCCTGTTTTGGAAGAAATGAATTTAAATGCTTTTTGGTTTATCTATACCTCCCCTTTAAATGGAAATATCGAAAAACTAGAACTCTATCGATACTTCAGATACAGCGAATTTAATACGGTAGATTCTTTCTATAAAAACTTCAACAAGATAATTACAATATCTAATTACAATAATATTGTTAAGAACGGTTTAGAGCAGTTTTCTGCTGAATCATACCTTGGTGAATATTCATTTTATAGTAAAGAAGATAAGAAGTTCCGATTTATTCGAGACCAAATACTTGGTCAAGAAAAATATTACCAACTAATGGATCAAATGATCAGCCAATCAGGAATGAATACAGAAATGGCAAGTAAAAAACTGTGGATGCAAAAGAATGATATAAAACACCTTTCGGATTCCGGACATGTTATCGGTCTACACTCCCACTCTCACCCAACTAATTTAGAGAAGTCTACAGTGGATAAGCAAAAAAACGAGTATTCTACCTGTTTAGCAATATTGCGATCAATAACAGGAAAGAATATTTCTGTAATGGCTCATCCAAGTAACTCCTACAACAACGATACTTTACTGATTTTGGACGAACTGACCGTTCAAGTTGGATTTCGAGCCAATATGGAAGATGGATTTAACTCCAGATTAGAATACCCAAGAATGGATCACACTATGATAAATTCGATCTAGAAAAAAATGAAGATTACGGTATTTACGAATAGTCAACCACGACATTTATCTCTTCTGAACGACTTGTCGAAAGTTGCGAATACCGTATATGCGGTTTGCGAGAGGCATTCAATTTTTGATAACACCTCTGCTACTATGAAAGGGTATTTTTCTGAAGTAAAAAAAGCAGAAACTACATTTTTCGGAAACAAAATTAAATTAGCGAGTAACATTCGTCAATTAGAAATTTCGAGTACTGAATTAAACATAGATGATCTTGAAAAACAGGAACCCTGTTTAGATTCTGATATATACATCGTTTTCGGGGCTAGTTATATAAAAAGTAACCTCGCCGACTTTTTAATTCAAAAAAAAGCTTGGAACATCCATTTGGGTATCTCCCCTTTCTACAGAGGAAGCTCATGTAATTTCTGGGCCTCTTACCAAGGAAATCATCATTTAGTTGGAGCTACAATCCATCTTCTGTCCAAAAGATTAGATGCTGGTAAAATTCTATTTCATGCTCTTCCTTCGATAGAAGAAAATCCATTTTATCTAGGAATGAATGCAGTTAAAAGTGCACATATAGGCGTGGTAGAAAAAATAACAAATAGCGAACTAAATAATACAAGGACAGTAGCTCAAGATTATCTGAAGGAGATTAAATTCTCTACAAAAGATGAGTTTAACGATTCAATTGCCAAAAATTATTTGCAACATCTACCATCAAAAGGAGATTTATTCCGTTCCCTTTCGAAAAGGAATTTAAGTGCGTTTATCAATCCGTATATTATTAAATAATGGGGCATTAAAAACCATCATTTAATCCAACACATTTACTTTTCTCATATTTCCTTTCTCATCCTTAAGAAGGACAATTTCATAATTTTAGTTAAGAAAAAAAGTATTGGGACCGTATTCAGTTACAATTCGAAACATGTTTTGTGGTCTTATTTTATTCTCTTTACATACATCTATTTTAACCTCCCAATAGTCGGGACGAAAAGGAACATTACTGTTATTTAACAGAATTAAAATTAATTCTTACACTGTTCATACTCCATAATAATTTGAGTAGGTTTATATTAGAGATCTTCATCAAATAGATCTATCAAAATATCCAACAAAGTATTCTTTACATGCACCTTAATATCAAGCAATTTCTAGCTATCCCTTTTATATTAATTACTCTACTGTCTACTGGTCAAAATGATTTTCAGGCTATTATAAAAGACAGTTTAACTAATCAGAGTTTATTGGGGGCAACTATTTCTTTAAAAGGCACTTCTAATGGAGTTTCTGTAGACAGTCTCGGCAGAGCTACACTAAACGACATCCCAAATGGTGAACAAGTAATAAGAGTCTCTTTTATAGGGTATCATCCCAAGGATAAAAAAATAATATTTCCGCAAAATGAGAGCACCCCGCAAATATTTCTTCTATCTCCTATAGAGGAATTATTAGACGAAATAGTAATCGAAGCAACTCGAGCAAATAGATCGGTGGCCGATCTACCCACACGAACTGAAGTGCTCTCCGAAGAAATCGATGAAGCCGCATCCATGGAGCCCAGTAAAATAGCACATCTTATTACACACAGCACCGGCATCCAAGTTCAAACAACTGCGGCATCATCGAATGGTGCGGTGGTTCGTATTCAAGGTCTTAATGGACGATACACACAAATACTCAAAGATGGCTTCCCATTATATGGTGGTTTTTCAGGAAGCTTAGATGTAATGCAAATTCCACCTTTAGATCTTAAACAAGTTGAGTATATCAAAGGATCGGCATCAACTTTATATGGTGGTGGAGCTATTGCAGGGTTAATTAATCTGGTAACAAAGAAAGCTGTCCAAGATGAGACATTACTACACATTAACCTTTCCCATATAGGTGCTAAAGACTTTAACACTTTTGTATCAAGAAAATTCGGGAAATTTGGTTTTACCAACCTAGCCTCTTTATATATGCACTCGCCTTACGATGCAGACAAGGATGGTTATTCCGATATACCTGAAGTATCAAAATTTAATTTTAATCCAAAGATTTTTTATAACCCAAGCGAGAAAACCGAAATATATTTGGGCGCTAATATCATGAAAGAAAATCGAGTTGGTGGAAGCATGCGATTAATTAATAATGGGTTTGCCGACACCAGTAATTTCTTTTTAGACAAACAAGAAAGTATTCGATATACATCACAGTTCTCCGCAAAAAAAACACTTTCAGAAAACAGTACAATTACCTTAAAGAATAGTATTAGCTCGTTCGACCGACACATTCGAATCAACGAGAACCCTTTCGGACAACAATCCCTTTTTGCTGGAAATCAATTAAATTCTTTTAGCGAGTTAAACTACAATCTGAATAAGCAAAAACACAATATAAACACTGGTTTAAATACATATACGAACAGCTTCACAGAAAAGGATTTAGGTGCCGTTCAGTTAAGAAACCAAGA
>JABSPR010000049.1 GCA_013214975.1 Flavobacteriales bacterium | reverse complement strand
CCGCTAGGTTACTTGCCACGGTAGATTTCCCAACGCCTCCTTTTCCAGATGCAACTGCTATAATGTTTTTTACTCCTGGAAGTACTGTACGATGTTCGGGACTTCTTTCTGAAGCTTGCCCCATTCCTGAAATAGTAACTATTACTTCTCCAACATTTTTGTAAAAACGGTCTATGGCATGCACACATGCCTCTTCCATTCTTTTTTTATTGTGTAATGCCGGGTTGCTAACTTTTACATCAAACCTTATTCCTTTCTCGTCTATTTCGATGTTCGATACGAGGTCTAATTCAATGATGTCTTTTTTTAAATCTGGCTCGATAACGTAGCTCAGTGCTTTTAGAACATCTTCTTTTAATATCATTGGATACAGTATTTATTGAGGTGCAAAATTATACAATTTTAACTACCGTTCTAAGTCTAATTCTGTGTTTGGATCCCAGAAAACCGTAGAGAAATTCTGAATCGTATCATCTTTAATTGTTAAGCCTTCGGCCTCTAATTTGGTTTGCATCTCAAAAGGCGATGGAAAATTGTTTTTACCCGTAAGTGCTCCGATTCTATTTACAACACGATGTGCTGGAACGATTTCTTTTTGAGAATGAGAATTATTCATTGCCCAACCCACCATTTGTGCTCCTCTTGCAGAACCCAAATATTTTGCAATTGCTCCATATGAAGACGCTCTGCTATGTGGAATAAGTTTCACAACTGAATATACATCTTGGAAGAAATCGCTCATTTAAATAAGTAATTCAAATAGCAAATATTTAATCCTTCTTTGAGATAGATGTTTTCGTAATAAGTTTTTACATCCAAGATCTCCATATGTTCTCCGGCATAAAGATTATTAGTAGCTATTAAGATTTCTAACTTTAATTCTTCAGCAACTTCTTTACTGTACTCAAACATCGGTTCACTGTCCGTTTTGAGGTGAACTTTAGAACCCTGTTTTAAAAAAGAACGATATAAATCGAGAAACCCAGGAGAGGTAAGTCGTTTTTGAATTCTGCTTTTTTTCAATTGAGGATCGGGAAAAGTAAACCAAAGTTCATCTATCTCATCCTTGGCAAAAAAGAGATTTATCCTTTCAATATAGGTTCTAATGAAAGCGGCGTTTGTAAGTTTATTATTTAAAGCGTTTTTGGCACCATGGTATAATCTTTCACCGCGAACATCAACTCCTATGTAGTTTTTATCTGGATTCCTTTCTGCAAGAGCTACCGAGTATTCTCCTTTTCCACAGCCCAATTCCAACACAATAGGGTTGTCGTTTTTGAAATATTCTTTTGCCCACTTTCCTTGTAATCGAAATCCATCTTTGATTTCGTCCATGTCCTGTTGAAATACATTGTCAAATGTTTTTAATGCTTCAAAGCGCATTAATTTGTTTTTGCCTGCCACTTTCTATTTTTTTGTTAAATATTGGGATTTCGATTTTTCATAGGTACATAGTATAAATCGTTTAACTTTAATGAAGACAAATTTAATTTATTCTTGTCCAAAAAATTAAAAGTTTTAATTGCTCCATTAGATTGGGGGTTGGGTCATGCAACAAGATGTATTCCCATTATCCGCGCATTAATTGTTCTGGGTCATACTGTTGTAATTGCAACCGATCGAGATCCAATGAGATTGCTTAAACAAGAATTTCCAGAATTGGATTTTTTCCCTTTACCTGGATATGATGTTCGATATGCTAAGAAATGGTTGAAACTAAAAATGGTTCTGAATATTCCTAAAATATTATTGAGAATAGGCGATGAAGGCAAAATACTAGAAAAAATAGTAGCAGAGAATAAGGTTGATTTTGTGATATCGGATAACCGGTTTGGACTAACATCTTCGAAAGTGCCGAATGTTTTTATTACGCATCAGGTAGAGATACAAACACCCGTCTTTCAAAAAGCAATGAACCAGTTAAATAGAAAATATATAAACGAATTTGATGAATGCTGGATTCCGGATTATTCAGGAGACAATAACCTAAGTGGAAAATTGAGCGCTTCAGAAGCATTAAAAAACAGGGTTAAATTCATTGGACCATTGTCTCGGTTTTCGTACAAGAATAAGGAATGCAAATCTATCTATAAGTGCATGGCAATTGTTAGTGGTCCTGAACCTCAAAGAACAATTTTTGAGAAATTAGTATATCAAGAGTTAAAGGAATTGAGTGGGAAATCACTTCTTGTGAGAGGTATATTAGATGAAAATGAGCCAGTAAGAGGAGGTAATGTTACCATTGTTTCACATTTGGGATCGGAGGAGATGCAGCACGCAATAGAGCAGTCGGATTATATAATTTCTCGATCGGGATATTCTACTATCATGGATTTGACTACCCTTAAGAAGAAGGCAATATTGGTTCCAACAGAGGGACAAACAGAACAGGAATATTTAGCTGATTATCATGACGGTAGAGAGAATTTTATTTGTGTATCTCAATCAAAACTGAATATAAAAAATTGCATTAATAGATTAGAAGTGTTGAATGACGCTAATATTGAAAGGCAATATATAGATATTCAGTCTGTTATTGCAACATCTATAGCCGAATTAACGTCTAACACCTCAAGCGAGAGTTAACATAAACTTAACATTGATTCCCTTCCCTTTTAATCTATCTGAAATAGCTTTGTTAGCATAGATTAAATCTAATTTTAACATAAATGGAATACGGATTTTTTGACTTTTTAAGACTTATTGGCGCGCTGGGATTCTTCATATATGGTATGAAGGTGATGAGCGAAGGGATACAAAAAGTTGCTGGTGAAAGGATGCGTGGAATATTAAGTGTTATGACGTCCAACCGGTTTCTCGGTGTTGGAACAGGGTTCTTAATTACTTGCTTAGTCCAATCATCTTCTGCTACTACAGTAATGGTGGTGAGTTTTGTAAATGCAGGATTACTTTCATTAGTAGAATCAGTAGGTGTTATTATGGGTGCCAATGTAGGTACAACGATTACGGCTTGGTTGATATCGATATTAGGTTTTAAAGTTAAAATGGCGGCAATTGCACTTCCTATAATTGCAATAGGATTTCCAATGATGTTCATGTCGAATATTAAACTAAAGCATACAGCGGAAATACTAATAGGTTTTGCCTTGTTATTTATGGGATTGGATGCATTGAAACATTCTGTTCCAGATTTGAAAGCGAATCCAGAGCTACTCGCTTTTTTTCAGGATTATACGGGTATGGGGTTCTTGTCTACATTGATGTTTGTGGGTGTAGGTACTGTGTTAACCGTGGTGGTTCAATCGTCTAGTGCGGCAATGGCTTTAACGCTAGTAATGTGTCACAATGGATGGATTCCTTTTGAGATTGCGGCCTCGATGGTATTAGGAGAAAATATAGGAACAACAATTACGGCTTATTTGGCCTCAATGATTGGAAACGTACATGCTAAAAGAGCAGCGAGAGCTCACTTTATCTTTAACATGTTTGGTGTGGTTTGGATGATTGGTCTGTTGCATTTTTTCTTGATAGGTATAGATAAATACATGATGTCGGAAAGTGGTGTTTCACCGTTAAGTGGCAATTCTCCAGAATCTATTCCAATTGCACTTTCTATTTTTCATAGTGTTTTCAATATACTGAATGTCCTTTTCTTAATTGGGTTTGTGCAATTTATTGTTAAGATAGTTGAGAAAATGATTCCATCTCAAGGAGAAGAAGATGAGCAACACCGATTAGAATTTATTGATGGGGGTATTACAGCAACTCCTGAAATAGCTATTTATAATGCGAAGCAGGAGGTAGCACATTTTGGTAGAGTTACTATGAAAATGCATGGCTTTATGTGTGAGTTGGTAAGTAACACAGATAAAAAGCAGCGCCGTGTTATGATTGAAAAATTGGCCAAATATGAAGACATAACAGATAAAATTGAGATCGACGTTGCAGATTATTTGGCTAAAACGGCGCAGGTAGAGTTGTCGGAGCTGTCTTCTTTAAGGGTAAGAGGAATGCTTGGTATGATTACCGATATGGAGCGAATAGGGGATATCTATTATCAAATGTCGAAAGGGGTTGAGCGTATGTTAGATAAGGAAATCGCTTTACGCGAGGAGCAAAGAACTAATTTATCTAATATGTTTGTTTTGATGGAAAATGCCTTGAAGATAATGGTGGCTAACTTAGAAGCAGACGATACTACAGTGACTGTTGATGCGGCTATGGAAGCAGAGCTTGCAATTAATAAGTGCAGAAATGAGCTTAGAAAAATGCATTATAAGACGATTGAAACAGAAATGTATAATGTGGAAAACAGTATGATATATAATGACTTATTCTCTAGGTGCGAGAAGATTGGTGATCACATTATCAATGTTACAGAAGCTATAATAGGAGAGAAAGACTAATCAATTATTATATCTCCCGTGGAAGCAGTATTGCTATTGTTTCCAGTACGGTCAAATAACACAATATTATATTTTATTGTATCTCCAGAGATAGCTTTGGGGTCTATCCAAGGATTAACAATATTAACGGTAATAAACCCTTGTAGAACCTGATTCTGCCCAAGAGGAGTTACATCAGGCACTTGATAGTGTGGTACTATATAATTGGTATCCGATGGAGAAATAAAGGAATAGATATCTCTATAAACCCCATCTGCTTTCCTATAATATGTTAACTGCAAGTTTTTATCCGAACCTTTTGGAATCCCATTTCCATCTAATTTCACCCCAATATCCCCATCGCCGTCTTTAAATTCAATAGTTAAAAGAGCTCCGTTTTCTACATTAGTAAACGATTTAAAGGTAATGTGAGGAATTTCGGAGAAAATTGGCGTGTCATCACAGCCGAAACAGAGTGTGGTGAAAAGGAGTATATAAAAGAGATTTTTTAAAGGCATCGTGAACTAAAAATAACTAATTTTTCAGGATCTAAGCTTACCATAGAGATATACCTAATGGATCAAATACAGTTAAACGAATTTAAAGAGAAAGTATTTCAGATAAACACTTCTGATGTTTTTGATGCATGCGCTCTAGAACTCTTTCAGCACCAATACGAGAATTGTGCAGTTTATAAAACATATGTGGATGTTCTAAAAGTTGATCCATCATCTATTAAGAGTTCTTCCGATATCCCATTTTTACCTATAGAATTCTTTAAAACGAAAAAAATAATTTGCGGAGATAGGGAGATTGAAACTGTTTTTTATAGCAGCGGAACTGGTAATGAGGGACGAAGTGCTCACCATGTTTTAGATGTTAAGCTCTACGAAAAAAGTTTTCGGGCTGGCTTCGAACATGCTTATGGTGATATAGACGGGTATTGCTTTATGGTGCTTTTGCCAAGTTATTACGACAATGAAAATTCGTCTCTCATATACATGATGAGCGATCTTTTGGAGAAAACAGAAAAGAATGGGAGTGGAGTATTCGATAAGGATCCATCTTTATTGGAGAAGCATTTGAATAAAGTATTGAATGCTGGAAAACGAATGATTGTTGTTGGTGTGAGTTATGCTCTTTTAGATTTTGTAGAACTTGCCGATGTTGTAATGCCAGGGGCAATTATTATGGAAACTGGCGGAATGAAAGGAAGAAGGAAAGAGATGGTGAGATCCGAGATGCATCAAATTCTTAAGGATGGTTTTAAGGTTTGGGCAATTCAATCTGAATATGGAATGACAGAATTGTTATCTCAAGCTTATTCAAAAGCTAACGGGATTTTTAATTGTCCACCTTGGATGAAAGTTCTTATTAGAGATACGAATGATCCACTGTCTATTGTTGGTTCTGGAATTAACGGTGGTATTAATGTGATAGACCTAGCCAATGTACATTCTTGTGCATTTGTAGCGACCCAAGATATAGGTAAGCAAAATGATAAAGGCGCATTTGAAGTGTTAGGTCGTTTTGATAATAGTGATGCGCGAGGTTGTAATCTGATGCATCCTTAATTCATTGGGGCTCCATAGAAATCATGCGATGAACTTCTTCATTTTGGATTCCAATTAAGAAGAGGTTTCAATATTCCTGGCATAATCATTACATCAAATAATTCTTTAACCATATCTTCAATTTTGCATAGACTCTTCAATTTCCCCAGTGGTAATATTGATAATGCGTAAGCCATATTGGGCCTGGGTGTTTCTTCCTTTAAGATTCCCATCTTACACATAAAAGGAAAGTAGTGTGTATACACGAAGTGGTAAGCGTCGTCCGACCCTTCCTTAAGATACTTGCCAATATTTTCTTTAGTAACCTTCAAGCTACAAAATGATTTGTGACCAAAGGTATAAAATGTTAGCAGTTAGAAATTCCAAGCTATTTAGGTGAATATAAACTATCGGATTTTTCAGTCCATCCCTCTAAAGTTTCTTCAATAATATCTATAACAATTGGCCTTTTGAAGGGATTTAGACTTTTGTTTTAGAGGTGTGTATTTTTAAATTCCCAATTAATTCTTCGAAATAATTCAGATACTTTTAAGTCATTATTTCTAATAATAAGTTGTGTATCGCTAATCACTACATGGTCAAAATTGTTTAATAGAGACGGTTCTACCTTGATACCATTGAGTAAAATATTTGTACAATTCTCCGATTCTCCGAATAGCCAAGTGCGTCGATCACCATCGAGATTAACAGAAATAACATTGCTATCTTTCTCCATATCGTGATACATCAATGGATTAAATGCATAGCTGTCGAATACATATTTTATCGTAGAAAACGTGGTATTCACAACTAGGTCTAAATCGTATTCGTTAATCAAGATTCTAGTGCGGGCAGCTGATTCTATCAGTTTTTTATTACGTTCGACAGGGAAAGAAGATGCTAAGAAAACCTGTTCAGAATCTTCTTGAATATTCATATTTTTAATCGTAATGGTGGATATACAGATAATTAGAAGTGCAAATGTTAAGTATGGTTTTTGAGGTATAAATCGAAAAGAAAAATAGAGGGATAAAATAAGTAGGATAGGTACAGTGAGGTATAATCTGCTAGAAGAGAAAAAAATTCCGGTGCCGGGGTAAGATTCTTGAATTTTAGGAATGGCTAATGTGATAATTAACAGTGATAAGGCTGAGAAGATAAATATAGATTCTTTCTTATTTGATTTATACAATGTGAAAATTGCAAGTGCTAAGAATAAAGCAAGATACAATATTCCTACGTTGGATAAAAAAGGGAAAAGGTTTTCGAAAATATTAGCATTTTTAATGCTTTTTAAAAAGGTTTCTGAATCTATCGATATGCCAATTAGCTTATGTAACACGCGCTCGCTGTGAGTTACGTAGAACTGTTTGGCGAAGAAGTCAATTACGAAAAAAGGAATAACCAATAATGATTTTATGTAGAAAGAAACAGAATTGGTTGGTGTACGAACATCACCATACAGATAGGTACTATGAGCAGCGCAGAGCTAGGATTGGCTACTAAGCAAATTCCAGAAACGACATACAGTATTGTTACATTTCTTTTGTTCTGTGGATTAAAGAGGGGAATAAATAGTAGTGGAATAAATAGATTGGCTTGGGTACACCCTCTCGAAATAGTTGTAAGGAAATTGTATTCTAGTGGAAGAAGAACAGGGAATGTTAAGGTTAAATAGGCCCAGAATGGATAACCTCTTCTTGTGAAGTATACAGCTAGTGCAATGAATGGGATTATGGATAGTATTGTTGTTACTATTGGTAGAGCAATATAAACTGGAATATTTACCCAAAAGAGAGGAACGGCAAATAATGATTCGAGCATATAGTTGAAGGCTTGACCATAAAAAAATGGTTCATGAAATATTCCTTGAGAATAGTCTAGAACACCATTCCACATTACCATTTGATCCAGATCTGTGTAAACAAATCCAAAATATTTTAACGTATTGTATCTGTCGGAGAGAAGTATTAGTAAGAATATGCTAAAGAGAAACCATTTATTAGAACGGCTATCAAATTTCTTGATGCGAAATGTAGGTATATTCATGTTCACAAAGAGTTATTAAACTCTCTCCTGTTTTATTTGGACATTCAATAATGTCCTCTTTATATACTACCGTTAAAAATGATCAATATTTCTTTGTTGATTCCCAAACGATGTCTTCCAGCCACCAAATATACAAATCAGAAAATGGGGCGGACGAAGTCCGGTTCTGTCCTCGTTTTTCAGGATTAATTTCTCTTCTTAAGTGATCCGATGGTAACCATTTTATGAATATCCTTTTCTTCCGAACTTACCACTAAAGGGTTCTTTATCTGTGGCATGATCATGATGTCGAAAAGTTCCCGTACAACACCTTCTAGGTGGAGATGCTCCACAATTTTACCCGTTGCTAATTTTATAATTTTGAATCCGCACTTCGGTTTTGTGTTATGTGCCTTTAAGTTTTCATCTAGTTCTAAATCTTGAAAGAGCTTATTCTCTCTGTTTTTAGACATGCCCACAATAGCATAGTTTCCGATAAAGGTCAACCCTCGTAAAAACCCTGGACAAAAAGTAGTTCGGTTAAATGTTTTACTTTCTATATCAACATAACCAAGGTAGCCGGAGCCAGCTTCCAGAAGCCAAAGAGTTCCATTATGTATTCTTGGTGAGTGAGGCATAGAAAGACCTCTGCAAACAACTTCGTTGGTTAGCACATCCATTACAATTCCTCCAGAAGTTCGGTGATCTCTCCATGCTCCCTGTACATTTGTTTCGGCCACCATTGTAACATATTTAGGCACTTGGCCATCTGCTGCAAGCCCGTTTAAATGACATCGGTCTTCGGGAACTAAATCTGTAATAAAAGGAGGTTTCCAAATAGGAATAAAACTGTGTGTGTCGCTTATCGTACTTAGGCAATTAAACCTAGTATTCACAAAAACGGGCTTATCGTCAATTCCTATTATTAGATCATGCACCTCTAAATCACCAGTAGTGTACCCAACTTGTGGAACATATGCCTTGTCATGATTGTTGAACAATCTACCAGGTACAATACCATTATCTAGTCGCCAAATTTGAAAGAGAGTGCTTAGCCACATGGTCTCATCTTTTAAAGCGATCCCCATACATTTTCGAAAGCTATTAACCGATACGTTTACAGTTTTGTTAGGATTTACGCCAACCGTAACAACTTTACCCACTTGATAGGTAGTAAATGCCAGGCTAGTATTATTTTCAATTAGCCAAGAATATAAATTGGAAGAGGTGTTGACCTCTATCGTTTCTTCTTTTTCTTCTTCTGCCATTCTTGCTGATTCTATTGAATCCTAAATCTAATGAAACATTAAAGAATAAGGAAGGATTGAGTAGCTATGCGCTAATCTTAGACTTTGTACTTTTAGAAAGGTAAAACTCTCCATTGTATACTTTTTCAATACTGGTTACCCCTTTTTGTATTAAATATCCTTTATAAATATAGCCGTTTACGCCTCCTTCAATGGTCATTTCTATTAGTAAATGGCTGCTAAGCTTAGAAGAAAGAATAACTGTTTTAAGGAAGGGGTATAATATTTGAATTTATCGGACCAATTGTGATCCATTCATATTTGGCATGTTAATATCAAAAACAACAACATCAGGAGTGATGTGTTTAAGCATCGCAAGTGCGTTAACCCCGTTATCGGCTTGATAAACATCAATTCTGGGATATTTTGTTCTTAACTGTGAAATTAGAATCTCACGAGCCATTGGCTCATCATCTACTACAAGAATACTCTGCATTATCATATTAAATTTACCCCGAAGTATACGATGTAGAAAGTTGTCAGAGTGAGAAAAACTACGTAATTATTATATCATACTATTTATTGGTAAATTGAGACTATGAAATAGTTGTAATGTTCTAAATATTACAATTATACGATTGACGCAACGTTGAAAAATGATCTTTTATAAAAATATTATTTGTTCTTTTTCATTCTTACTTCCATTGTTGGTTCTAGCCCATGGAGATTTATCTGAACGCATAACTAATAAGAGCATGGAGATCTCTGTGGATACTAGCGATGCACACTTATATCTACAAAGAGGGTTTCTGTATTATCAGCACGAAGAATACGAACAAGCTTTAATGGATTATTCCAGATCGAAAGAATTTGGCAATCAAGAAAATGTACTAGAGTACAGAATTGCAGAGTCGTATGTTGCCTTGAATAATTATACTTCGGCACTGGATGCAATCAATAATTATAAAGATACCTCTGATGTAAAGATGAGAAAGCTTAGAGCACAAATATTATTAAAACTCAATAGATATGCGGAATCCCTTATCCACTATAAGTTCGTCGTAAACAATATTGTAGACATCACACCAAGCGATATAATTGAATACAGTGAAATATTATTGTTGGTTGATGCGACCGATTTTGAAGGAGCGGTTAATGCAATTGACGTTGGACTTAAGAAACTTGGTAGTACAGTAGTTACTTTGAGAACCAAGAAGATTGAGTATTTGATAAGTTCGAATCAATCCGATAAAGTAATTATTGAGTTTGATTCTTTAATCTCCGAGTATAATAGAAAGGAGTTTTGGTATTATAAGAAGGCTATTTATTTGCATGACTTAAAAAGGATATCGGATTGTGAAATAGCCATAGAACACGCGGATGCCTCCATTCAATTATTAAGTCCAAGGCATCGAGGTACACGAGCAATAAAGGAGTTGCAAAGCGATTTGTTAAGTTTAAAAACTAAACTAGATTATGAGAAATAAAGTAAAATATATTATTGCGTTAATGTTGTCATCCATGTTGGTTCAGGCCCAAGTAATAAGGGGACCATATTTACAATTAGGAACCTCATCTAGTGTTATAATTAAATGGAGAACGGACAGTGCTACGTTTGGAATAGTAAATTACGGTACTTCGCTTGGAGCATTAAATAGTAGTGTGTCGGATACGGTTGTAAATACTGACCATGAGTTAATGTTATCCGGGTTAACCCCCAATACAAAGTACTATTATGATATAGCGGATAGTTCATCCATAATTCTTGTTGCCGATACAAACATGTATTACATGTCTAGCCCCACAATCGGAACAAGCCAATTTACAAGAGCTTGGATTCTTGGAGATGCAGGTTGGTTTTGGGGGCCACAAACAGCAGCCAAAAATGCTTATTACAATTATGTAGATACTGTATCAATTAACCCAGGTCAAACCGATATGGTTTTATTATTAGGTGATAATGCGTATGATGATGGAACGGATACCGAGTATCAAACTGGTTTGTTTGATCCTTATGTCGACATGTTTAAAAAATCTGTTACATGGTCGTGCATTGGGAATCACGATGGATATTCGGCTTTTTCTAATTCTCAGACAGGTCCCTATTACGATATTTTCACCTTCCCAACGGCTGGTGAGGCAGGAGGAGTGGCATCAGGTACCGAGGCCTATTATTCATTCGATTATGGAAATATCCATTTCATTGTATTGGAGTCAAATTCGATGTCATTGAACCAAACACAAAAGGATTGGCTACTAATGGATATTCAGGCAACTACTCAAGATTGGATAATTGCTCTTTACCATCACGGTCCTTATACGCATGGAACTCATAATTCGGATACAGAAAGCGGACATGTAAATATGAGGGATTTTATTCAGCCAACCCTAGAGGCATATGGTATTGATGTTGGCTTGGCAGGTCATTCGCATGTATATGAGAGAACCTTTTTTATAAACGGCCATTATGGAAATTCAGGAACTTTTGACAAAGCCGAACATGTTATAGGATACAATGGTGAATTATCAGGAAGAGATGGAACGTCTGATGGAGCTTACGGAAAATCATTTACAGAAATGGAAGGCGCAGTTTATGTAACATCTGGATCTGCTTCGGGCGCGGAAGGAGGAACGCTTGATCATAATGCACATTATTATGCCGAGAGTACTACGGGAACTAGCGTGATTGAAACAGAACCTGATGGCATGGGAGGGGAGAAGCTTACACTTAAGTTTATTAGTGATAATGGAAGTGTTGACGACTATTTTACAATTCATAAAACGGTTTCTGGCGTGTTTGATTATGTTTTGTCATCGACTGGAGAATCTTGTCCTGGAGATTGTGATGGAAACGCATCTGTAGAAGTTTCTGGTGGAATTGGTCCTTACGATTACATGTGGTCTAATGGTGAATTGGGAGATGATGTTATAGCGGGAACATATTCTACGTCTTCTAATTTATGTCCGGGGACTTATACTGTTACAGTAACGGATGATGGAGGAAATGGGAATAGCTCAACTAAGAATATCGAAGTTGGT